>NZ_JAMPRR010000005.1:0-250345 GCF_028483405.1 Providencia sp. PROV076
GCCATACTTCAAGCTGTCGCGTTGTTGACGACGTATACTCAGTCATTGGTTCATTGTTTGACTATGACTCTAATTATTTAGAGTATCTATTATAAAATAGGTTTACATCACCTAATTAGTTACCTTATTATTTTTATATAAATCTTTGGGAGATGGCATTCCTCCTCATGTAAAACCGCCCGTTGAGGGCTGATGATGCCTACGTTAACCTTTTCATTTGATGGGGTACGTAGGTATTATGTGCCCTAATATAGGGCATAAATGATCTATACTCGTCATACTTCAAGTTACATGGTTGTTGACTGCACAGCACTAGCCAAATCACATACTTCTGTATGTTCATTGGACTATCTTCGCTTGTCGCCTACATGTAACTCGAATTATTTAGAGTATAACAGGGAGACTTTCCTTTCGTTTATCCCGCCAGACATTAAAGGAAGTTTCTATGTACGCCTCTTTATTTGCAATCGCGATTGGTTCTGTTCTTGGTGGATGGCTAAGATGGTTTGTTAGCCTAAGACTTAATCACCTTTACCCCAACATTCCCCTTGGTACGGTTGCGGTCAACTTAATTGGCGGCTTTGTTATTGGTTTTGCCATCTCTTACTTTGCCAATGCAAATATTAGCCCTGCCTATAAATTATTCATTGTGACTGGTTTTTGTGGCGCATTTACCACCTTTTCGACCTTTTCACTTGAAGTCTTGGTATTGATCCAAGAAGGTAAATTGGGCTTCGCCATTAGTACTATTGCCATCCATGTCATTGGCGCCTTAATATTTACCTTGCTTGGAATGTTATGCCATCACTGGCTAGCACAGGGGTGATTTATTTATTAGCTAATAAATGATGTGCAGTAGCTTCATCGGTCACTAAACCTGTTACCCAACCACCATTCATAACGGCTTGAATGGCTTTTGTTTTGTGCGCGCCACCCGCAAATGCGATCACTGGTTTATTCGGGGAAGGGAAAAGCGGAACACTGGTGTGCGTGTCATCTAGCGCGGTAGAAAGCCGCTCTCCGTTAGCTTGGATAAAATGTCCCAATAACTCTGCGGCTACACCCTTTTCTAACAACATTTCCAATTGTTCATCCGTGACAAAACCTTCAGAATTGAGTGGGCATCCTTTGCCGACTTCACCAATACCAATAAAGGTAATATCTGCATTTAGGGCTTTTTCCGTGACTTCCTTATACACGCGATGTTGGCACCACATTGCTTTATCTTCAGGGCTATCGGCATAAAGCGGTGCAGGTAGAATGTAGTGCCGGCACTGTAATTTTTCTGCAAAACGTAATGGAATATCATAGCGTGTTGCTGAGCTATCACGAGCAATCGCACCTATTAGTGAAACACACTGGTGCTGGGCGGTTTCTAGGTAAGGAAGGGCATCAATAATACTGCGTAATGTTCTACCTGAACCGATACCAATAACTTGAGGTTTATCGGGGTCGATTAATTGCTCCATAAGCTCAGCACCGGCCACCGAAATCATATCGAGCGTCGCTTCTGTATCAAGTTGGCCTGAAGGGACAACAAAGCAATGTGTTAGGTGATACTTTTGCTGGATATCATTAGCGAGTCTTAAACACTCCGTAATCGGGTGCGTGATTTGCACTTGAACCATACCTTGTTCTTTTGCTAGTGAAATAAGGCGTTGGGCGACTTGTCTCGACAGCCCAAGTTCATGCGCAATTTCCTGTTGTGTTTTGCCTGCCACAAAATATAGCCATGCCGCACGTGCAGCTTGTTCCATTTTTTTTAATTCTTTCTGCATGGACATTCTCCTGCTGGTTTCGCTTATTGTAATTCTGGGCAATTGTTTATTAAAAGGGCAAAAGTTAATACTGTGAGCATTATCGCAGTAATTGTGATCGGATTGAAACTAAAATATAACAAACGGGCATATGCCCAAAAAAATAGCAATTATTTAATTTTAGGGTAAGGAGTCACAATGCTAAAGCAGAAATCAGTGTGGATGCACATCGGTGCTGGGTCATTTCATCGTGCTCACCAAGCGTGGTATTTGCACCGCTTGATTCAACAAGGGGATGATAGTTGGTCAATTGCCTTAGGGAATATTCGCAATGATGCGAATGCATTGCTTGATAACCTAACCAAGCAAAATGGGGAATATACCCTTGAAACAGTTTCACCTGAAGGTGAGCGCCATTATGAAAAAATCACTTCAGTGCGTAAAGTATTACATTGGGATGAGAATTTAAGCCAGTTAGTCGAACAAGGCTGTGATAAAGCAATACGCGTTATTGCTTTCACGGTCACGGAGGCGGGCTATTATTTAACCCCACAGCATGAGTTAGATGCAGAACAGCCAGATGTTAAAGCAGACTTAACGGGCAAAATGAGCACCATATATGGTGCATTAACACAAATTTTACGTGCACGTTTAGCGGCTCATGGTGAACCTGTGACCTTGTTAAATTGTGATAATTTGCGCCACAATGGCGAACGGTTTAGACACGGCTTTTTATCGTTTCTGCAATTAAAAGGTGAAACTGAGCTGTACCAATGGGTGAAAGAAAATACGCGTTCGCCGAATACCATGGTTGATAGGATCACGCCTCGCCCAACCCCAGATGTGGCTGAACGTGTAAAACAGCATACTGGTTGGGATGATAAAGCACCTGTTATGGGAGAGGCATTCATTCAGTGGGTGATTGAAGATGACTTTATTAATGGGCGCCCTGCATTAGAAAATGTCGATGTAGAAATGGTTGAGTCCGTTTTACCGTGGGAAGAAGCGAAAATTCGTATTCTGAATGCGAGCCACAGTTGTATTGCTTGGGCAGGAACCTTAATTGGTTTGAGCTTTATTGATGAAAGCACCCGCCAATCTGCTATCAAACAAATGGCATGGAATTATGTCACACAAGACGTGATACCGTCATTGTCACCGAGTCCTCTCGATTTAGAACAATACCGTGATGTGGTACTCGCACGCTTTAGTAACCCTTATATTCAGGATACTAACCAACGTGTTGCCGCTGATGGTTTATCAAAAATTCCCGGTTTTATCACGCCAACACTGCAAGAATGTTATCAGCGCCAGCAGACTCCGGCTGCGACGGCTGTGCTGCCTGCTTTATTCTTCGTGTTTTTACAGCGCTGGGCTCGTGGTGAATTACCGTATGAATATCAGGATGGTGTGTTAGATGTGCCGCTATATCAAAAAATGATGAATAGCAGTGACGCATTGTCGCAATTTGTCTCAAGTGAAATGTTGTTCGGCTCACTCGCTCATTCTACTGAATTCCACGAATTGATGAGCAACACGGTTGAAAAAGTTGAAAATTGGCTCAAGTCACCTCAACAACCTCTGTAAGGAGAAAGGCGATGTACCTCGGAATTGACCTAGGCACTTCAGAACTTAAGGCTGTATTAATTAATGCTCAGGGCGAAATTGTTGCCTCAAGCCATATGGCATTAACCGTACAAAGGCCACATTCTCAGTGGGCCGAACAATCGCCAGATAGTTGGTGGGAAGCCACCAACTCGGTTGCGGCGACCTTGCGCCAAAAAGCCCCAGAAGCATGGGCTGCGGTGAAAGCAATTGGTTTATCAGGCCAAATGCACGGTGCAGTATTATTAAACAGCGAGCACCAAGTTCTTCGCGACTGTATTTTATGGAATGATACCCGCAGTGCGAAGGAGTGTGAATGGTTGATGGAAAATCACCCTGAGTTTCTAACGATTGGCGCTAATTTAGTTATGCCAGGTTTCACCGCACCCAAATTATTGTGGGTTGCACGCCATGAGCCTGAAATATTCAAACAAGTTGCCAAGGTATTGCTTCCTAAAGACTATTTACGTTGGAAAATGACGGGGCAATTTACCAGTGATATGTCTGATGCTTCGGGGACATTGTGGCTGGATGTGGCTAAGCGTGATTGGTCCGATGAATTATTGGCTGCAACTAATCTAACTCGTGAACAGATGCCTTCTTTAGTTGAGGGTGCTGAACAAAGTGGTGTGTTACGGGCGGATTTAGCATCGCAATGGGGGCTGAGTGCCAATGTGATTATCGCTGGTGGAGGCGGTGACAATGCAGCCTCAGCAGTGGGTGTTGGCGCAATTAATGACGGTGATGCCTTAATTTCTCTGGGTACCTCTGGCGTCATTTTTGTGGTTAATAATCAATTACAAGCAGCACCACATCAAGGTGTCCATGCATTTGCTCATGCATTGCCAAATCGCTGGCACCAAATGAGTGTGATGTTAAGTGCTGCCAACTGTTTGCGTTGGCTTTGCCAGCTTCTTTCCACAACTGAAAATCAGCTGATGGACGAAGTGGGTCAATTGAGTGATGACCAGAAGAAGCAAGCTCCAGTATTTTTGCCTTACCTCTCAGGGGAAAGAACGCCCCATAATGACCCTTATGCAATGGGCTCATTTTTTGCGTTAAGAAATGAAACAACGCGAGCCCAGCTTGGTTATGCGGTAATTGAGGGAGTGACCTTTGCTCTGGCGGATGGCATGCAGGTTTTAACACAAACGGGAACGCAAATTAGCCAGTGTAGCTTAACAGGGGGAGGAGCGCGTAGTCCTGTTTGGGCGCAGCTGATTGCGGATGTGATTGATATACCGATTGTGACTCACCCAGCGAGTTCATCGGGGGCTTTAGGTGCAGCTCGTTTGGCATGGTTGGCAGATGGAGGCAATACAGAAATTGTGTGCCAGAAACCAGAAGTATTGAGTACTTATTTACCGCAAAAACAGTACCAAGTTTGGTTAAATCAACGGCTTGATGTTTTCCGTTTATTATACCAACAGCAAAAACAAACAAGGGAATTATTGCCACAGTAGGCGAGTGTGGCGGTGTTTCCCTACACATCACCGCCACAGTTATCTCTTCGCGATTGATTAAAATAACAAAATTACAATGAGGAAACTGCAATGGAACAGAAGCAGTATTGGCTTGGTCTACCTAAGCATTTGTTCTGGGGTTTTATTGCCATCGCTATTTTTATGAGTGGTGATGGTTTTGAAATGGCTTTTTTATCGAAACATATTACTGATTTAGGGTTTACACCGGCACAATCAGCGATGGTATTTACTGTCTACGGCTTAATGGCAGCTGTTGCAGCATGGGCATCTGGCGTCGTAGCTGAAATTATCACGCCCCTAAAAGCCATGATGATCGGGTTTATTCTCTGGATTGTCATGCATGCCTTATTTATGGCATTTGGTTTAGGTATGAAAAGCTACAGTATGATGCTGTTATTTTATGGTATTCGTGGATTAGCTTATCCATTGTTTATCTATTCATTTATGATGATGTTGGTGCAAGTCATCCCTCGAGCGCATCTTGCTGCGGCTACCGGTTGGTTCTGGGCAATGTACTCGGTAGGTATTGGTGTTATCGGCAGCTATCTGCCTAGTTTCTCAATCCCAATGATGGGTGAAACAGGAACATTATGGATGGCCATCGGCTGGGTTGCGCTTGGTGGTGCGATTGCGTATTTTAGCCTACGCAATGTTCCAGTTGACCGCTCTAAAGTCAATTTACCGATGAAAGATAAAATGGCTGAATTATCGCGGGCTGCCACTATTTTATTTACCAACAAAGACATCTTTATGGCGAGTTTAATCCGTATTATCAATACAATTTCATTGTTTGGTTTTGCGATTATCATGCCATTACTGTTTGTTGACCGCTTAGGTTTCACCATTTCTGAATGGTTACAGATTTGGGCTGTTTTCTTCTTTGTCACTATTTTTACGAATATTTTTTGGGGAATTGTTGGTGAACACATTGGTTGGGTTCGCCAAGTTAGATGGTTTGGTTGCCTAGGTATGGCAGTATCTAGCCTGATGTTCTATTACTTACCGGTTTATTTTGGCCATAATTTTGCGATTGCGTTAATACCTGCGATTTTATTGGGGATCTTTGTGGCGGCTTTCGTGCCGATGACAGCCGTTTTCCCAAGTATTGAACCTCACCATAAAGGTGCTGCCGTCTCAATTTATAACCTTTCCGCGGGATTAAGTAATTTTGCCGCACCCGCAATAGCCAGTTTAGTATTACCTTTCTTTGATATTGTGGGCGTTGTTTGGGCATATACAGGTTTGTATATCTTTGCAGGAATACTGACATTCTTTATTAAAGTGCCACAACCTGGGTTTGAAAATAATCGCAAAATAAAACCAGCCAAGGTAGCGACTGAACAACAAACGAGTCATTAAATTATTTTATCTATTACTCATTACGCCCCGTAGGTAGTTAATTATCTATGGGGTTTTTCTTTATTTAAATAAACTTTATTGCCAAAACAAACTAAATTGGAGAGGAAGGGGTATCATCCTTTTCAACGGCAATATAAAGAGAAACGGTTTAAAAATAAAATAAAGTAGAATATTTTCTATAAATAGAAATATTGGTCATCTTTATAAGGCGATTTTTCGTCATATTGCGATAATTATTGAAAATACAGCCATGGACAATAGAATATAATTTCATAGATTAAAAAATCAACTACAGTTGATTTGTTTATAAAAAATAACTTAAATGACATAAAATATTAACTTATAAACCTGCATTTAGAGAATATTAAGGGGCTTGGCCCCTTTCAATGTTATATCTGACTATTTAGTTCACTGCATAGCTTTATTCCAAGCTGTTTAAATCCGGTTTAACTCTCTATACATCTGAATTTTCGGTGTTATGATGAATTTTGTTGCAATTTCGTGTATTTGCAGCGAAATGCTCTCTATATTGGTGTTTTGTTGTGCTAAATAAAATTTATAATCTAATCCTAATTAAAATTAATAGTTTTCAATACCAAAAAATAATCTAATAAAAAAAGATAAGTGCGGGGAAAAAGTTATGTCACAGATGTTAGCTCTGTTTCTGATAGTGGGAATATTATATATCGGGGATGCTATAGCCGTTAGAACTAAGGCTTGGATCCCCTCCGTATTTGTATGCGCAGTGCTCTTTCTTTTAGGTTATTGGACTATTTTCCCGAAAGATATTGTAAGTATTGCCGGTATTCCTCAAGTAGTTGCGGTTACCTTGATGTATTTGTTAATTACAAATATGGGAACCTTATTATCGTTAAAAGAATTGTTGCGCCAATGGAAAACCATTCTTATCTCCTTAGCTGGGATTTTAGGCATCATTTTCTTAACCTTTATCATTGGGGTTGCCCTATTTGATTTAAATACTGTATTAGTTGCAGTTCCTCCGTTAGTTGGCGGTATTGTATCTTCGTTAATTATGTCAAAAGGTGCGGCTGAGGCTGGTTTAGTCGACCTTTCAGTTTTCGCTATTTTAATTTACGTCATGCAGGGGTTTGCGGGCTATCCATTAACAGCCATCATGTTAAAAAAAGAAGGGCGCCGAGTTTTAGAAAAATATCGCAATGGCCAATGGCAAGAAACCTTATCGGTAGACGGGGCAAAAGAGGTTGAAGTTAAAACGGTGGTATCTGAAGATGAAATGCCACGTATGTTCAAAAAAATCCCTAATCACTATAACACCAGCTATTTTAAATTCTTACGCTTAGCTGCGGTAGGGTATTTGGCTTATTTAGCCTCATCTTTTGTTGCTCCTTATGTGAGTATTAGCCCATTTGTGTTGTGTTTATTATTTGGTGTTATTGCCTCTTCATTAGGTTTCTTAGAAAGACAGCCGCTACAAAAAGCCAATGGCTTTGGGTTCGCTATTATGGCCTTAATGTTGTTTATCTTCGATACATTAAACCACGCGACCCCAGATATGTTATTGCGCCTAGTTTATCCGATGGTGGTGTTAATTTGCGCTGCGGTTATTGGGATGTACCTTGCATCATGGGTGGTTGGTAAAATATTAGGCGTCACCAAAGAAATGGCGTTTGCTGTTGCTCTAACAGCGTTATATGGCTTTCCAGCTGACTACATTATTACGAATGAAGCGATCAACGCGTTAACAAAAGACGAAAAGGAACGCCAAGTATTAACTAGCCATATGTTAGGGCCGATGCTAGTTGGTGGCTTTATTTCTGTGACCATGGTTTCTGTTGTATTAGCAGGTATTATGGTGGCTTATATTGTTCCAATTGCAGGGTAAAAATAATGGAAACAAGTACTTCAAGAATTCAGCGCCACTTAGAACAATTGGCAGAATATACCGCAACACCGGGTCAAGGTACTACGCGGATGAGCTACAGCGAACAAGATAAACAAGCGCGTGATTACCTAAAACAAGAAATGCGAGTCCTAGGTTTACAAGTCCGTGAAGATGCTATTGGTAATATTTATGGGCGCTTAGAAGGCCAGCAACCTGATTTGCCTGCGGTGATTGTGGGTTCTCATTTTGACTCTGTTCCTCATGGCGGGGCATTTGATGGCCCCGCAGGGATTGTCACCGGTTTGGATGTTGTCGCGCGTATTCGCGAGCAAAACTTAACACCAAAGTACCCTTTAGAAGTGATAGCCTTAGTTGAAGAAGAAGGTACCAGTTTTGGCCGCGGTTTGATGGCTTCAAGTGTAATAACGGGTTTGATTGGTACTAAAGAATTATACCAACTCAAGGATAGCCAGGGCGTGAGTGCTGCAAAGCGTATGGCAGAGGCAGGGTTCAATGCAGACAATGCATCCCAAGCTGTGCTTGACCCTAAAAAGGTTAAAGCATTTTTAGAGCTACATATCGAACAAGGCCCGGTGTTAGAACAGGCCAATGAAGATGTAGGGATCGTAGAAACCATCGTCGGTATCAGCCAGTTAGAAATTAAACTGACAGGTAAAGCTGGCCATGCAGGTACTACGCCAATGAATATGCGGGCCGATGCATTAGTGTGTGCTAGCCAAATTATCAGCCATATCCCTGAACTCGCAAAAGCGGCAGGGGATAATACAGTTGCGACCGTGGGACGTTTAGCGGTATTGCCGAATGGGGCGAATGTCATCCCTAGCGAAGTCACCTTTAGCGTCGATATTCGTTCTAAAAATGATATCGCATTACGTAAAGTGATTGTGCAAATAATTGAATTAACAGAACAAATTAGTAATTCGTTAGCAATTTCAAGCGATATTGTTCAGCCGTTATATGTTCAGCCAACGGAGCTCAATAGCGATATTCATCAACTGATGCGACAGCATGCCGGTGACCAAAACTTACGTTTTCGTTCAATGGTCAGTGGTGCAGGGCATGACACAATGATTTTTGCAGGTATTACTCAAACAGGGCTGATATTTGTGCCAAGCCGCAATGGATTAAGCCATCATCCAGATGAATGGACGGATTATGCACAAATTGCACGAGGGGCAGATGTGATGTTTGCTACTGTTAAGTCATTAATAGAATGCTAATTAATAAATAAGCCAGATACAGTATCTGATTGAGCAATAGGGTAAAAGGTAGAAAAATGATCAACAAAATAATTACAGCCGCAATCAAAAAACACACACCTGAAATGATTGCTTTTCGTCGTGACCTACACGCTCATCCTGAACTACCATTTGAAGAAATACGTACCACAAAACGTATTGCTGAAGAATTAGACAAAATTGGAATAGCGTATCGATTAACCGAGCCTACAGGCGTTATTGCTGAAATTAAAGGCGGTAAACCGGGCAAAACGGTAGCTTTACGAGCAGATATCGATGCATTACCCGTTTTGGAATTGAATGATTCATTAGAATATAAATCAACAATTGAAGGTAAAATGCATGCTTGTGGCCATGATGCACACACAGCGATGCTATTAACCGCGGCCAAAGCGCTGTATGAGGTGCGTGAAGAATTAGCCGGTAATGTGCGTTTAATTTTCCAACCCGCAGAAGAGATCGCTCAAGGCGCATTAGCCATGATCAAACAAGGCGCAATCGAAAATGTCGATAACGTTTTTGGCATGCACATTTGGACAACGACACCATCAGGAAAAGTGTCTTGTAATGTGGGAGGGTCTTTTGCTTCCGCTGATTTACTGAAAGTTACTTTTAAAGGTCGTGGTGGGCATGGATCAATGCCAGAAGCGACCATTGACGCTGCGGTTGTTGCTTCTGCATTTGTCATGAATTTACAAGCGATTGTGTCCCGGGAAACCTCATCTTTAGACTCAGCCGTGGTCACGATCGGTAAAATGGATGTCGGGACACGCTTCAATGTTATCGCAGAAAATGCAGTATTGGACGGTACGGTACGTTGTTTTGATATTGAAACTCGTAACCGCATCGAAGCCGCTATTCGCCGTTATGCAGAGCATACTGCGGCTATTTATGGGGCGACTGCACATGTTGATTATATCTATGGGACATTACCTGTTATCAATGAGGAACGTAGCGCGTTATTGGCGCAATCCGTGATTTCGCAAGCTTTTGGTGAGCAAGCTCTGATCCACGAAAGACCGACACCGGGCGGTGAAGATTTCAGCTTCTACATTGAAAATATCCCAGGGTGCTTTGCTCTGCTAGGCACAGGAAATGCCGAAAAGGACACTCAATGGGCACATCATCATGGCTGCTTTAATATTGATGAAGACACGATGGCGACAGGCGCTGAGCTTCATGCACAATATGCATGGAGTTATTTACAGCAACAGGAGTTTTAATTGAGCCTGTTAATGCTATTAGGGTTAGTTGTTTTACCAATACCGGGATTACCACTAACCCTACTGCCTATTTATTTTGGTTATTAAGATAAGTTAAGAGCGCGAATAGCGGCGAGTTGTGTGGCCGCGATTAATTATGATGAATAAAAATAGCGTCTCTTAAACGCTGTTGTTGTTCAAATCGTTGCTCTTGGTTGAGCTGTGGGTCATGGGATAGCTGCATTAGCATTTCATTCATATTATGAACTGAGTTTTCATCAATCAATTGATTCACTTTTTCAACAATTTCATCATAGTAGGACATCACACAGCCTCCAATTAATATTCACTAGAGCTATCATAACGCAAAATCTATTGGGCTAGATAGGCGATTAATTCTGTTTATCGATCACCATAACCGCCATCGTATTCGGTTCTAAGGCTCGCATTATATGCGGCTCATCTCCAGGGTAGTGAATATAGTCCCCAACTTGTAATTCAACAGGGTTATCCAATGGGCCGACTAATGCTCTACCAGACATAATAATGATGTGCTCGCTAACGCCACGCATATGAGGCTCTGAAATACGGTCACGGCCGGGCTGGGCAATCACAGTATAAATATCCCGTCGCGAATCAGCAGGGGCAGATGAGAGCAAAAAGGCCAAATAATTTGCGTGCTCAGCACTAA
Source organism: Providencia sp. PROV076 (assembly GCF_028483405.1). NCBI lineage: Bacteria > Pseudomonadati > Pseudomonadota > Gammaproteobacteria > Enterobacterales > Morganellaceae > Providencia > Providencia sp. PROV076. The sequence goes on from NZ_JAMPRR010000005.1 coordinate 11,222, forward strand.
CAGGTATTGCCTCCCCATGGCGGATCACTGTGATAGTTTCTTGTTTCTCTTCAATTAATCGAGCGAAAGGAATATCTAACGCGACACAAAGTGCCCATAAGGTTTCAATACTTGGGTTACCACTACCAGATTCCAATTGAGAAAGTGTCGATTTAGCGATACCCGCTTTGCGAGATAGCTCTGATAGTGATAGCCCACTTTTTTGTCTTTCACGGACAAGGGCTTTCGAAATCAACTCAATGGGAGGAGAAGGTAGATTCAATTTTAATTTCCTATTTAGATTGCACTTTATACTGCGTATCGACATAATGAACGAATGTATTATATATAGAACGGTTTAGGAATGCTAACGTCAATAAGCTCAACATTAAATCATAGCACAGTGAAAAACATAGCTCTTGTCTGTTTTGCTGACTTAATTGTCGGCATTTCTTATGGCGCATTGGCGCTTTCACAAGGATTTGACTGGTGGGTGCCACTCACTTTATCTATTTTAGTGCTCGCAGGGGCGTCTGAGTTTTTGTTTATTGGTGTTATTTTTGCAGGGGGAAGCCCACTTTCTGCTGCACTTGCGGGGTTGTTAGTCAATTCACGGCATATCCCTTTTAGTTTTGCGACCAGTGATTTAACGGGTAAGGGAGCAAAGTCATTACTGGGCTATCACATTATGAATGATGAGAGTGTTGTATTTGGTTTAGCTCAAGAAACTGAGTCAGAAAAACGTGCGGCTTTTTGGTTGTGTGGAATAGGTATTTTACTGTGTTGGCCAATAGGTGTTGTGATAGGTGAGGTATTGGGCAGCTTTATTAGTGATACACATATATATGGGATGGATGCGATGTTTCCTGCGATTATTTTAGCGCTTTCATTACCTGCGTTATCGGATAAACGGCTTAGATTAACCGCCATTATCGGTGCAATCATTGCGGTTGCGACCACACCGATACTACCAGCAGGGATCCCCGTATTACTCGCACTATTGAGCTTGGTTATTTATATAAGGAAATAAATAATGACAAATAACCCATGGTTAATTATTAGCGGTATCTTACTGCTGGCGATTGGTACTTATTTAATGCGAGCGTCAGGCGCTTTGCTGCGCGGTCGAGTGGTACTTTCTGAAAATAGCAAAATGTTATTTTCAGCGGCAGCTATTGTTATTTTATTCTCAGTTGCGGCAACATCTACGTTATTTTCTGGTGATGAAGTTTCTGATTGGCCTAAAATTGTAGGGGTGCTAGTGGCAGGGGTACTAACGTGGTTTAAAAAGCCATTTATTATCATTGTCTTGTCAGCTGCGATTGTGACTGCGTTACTTAGGTTAATTTAAGGGGTTAATTTAAGGGGTTAATTTGAGCTGGTTAATCTAAAAAAAGTTAATATGAACAATGGACTGGTCTGAGCCGTAGCTAATTGAATAGCGCTGATTTATGTAAATTATATAGTCAACAGCTAAAAATAGTGAACAGATAGGAATAGCTAGCAGATAAAAAAGTAGCCCCGACTTGAAAGGAGTGGGGCCACTGAAATTTACTCAGTTAGATCTTTTATTGTTTCAGAAGAGCCATTTTTTTGGACAGAGGCAATCCCTTTAAGCGCAGATTGCTTAGAAGCATACATTTCACTTTTAGCAATCACTTCGTGATTCGCTGCTTTTAAAACGAAATAGTAAGGCTGAGCAACGTCTTTAGTGGATTTTTTTAATTCAAAATACCCCATGATAAGCTCCTGATTTTCTATTGAAAGGGTGTCAAACAAAGTGTTAATAAGTCGCAGTTATTAACAATCTGCTTGAATTAAGATTAGTCGCTATTAGGTGTTATTACTAGGGGAAAGGGTTCAATTCAGATAAACTTTTTTTCTAAAAAAAAAGCCTCTGGATACAGAGGCAATCGTAGGATATATAGAACTCTTTATTATTTAACTAAAATATCGGTTTTTTCTCTCAACAGCTATCTGGTTGTACATATCAATATAAAAGGTTTTGCCGATAACTTAATTAATATTCATTAATATTAGCTATTGATTTGCTGCTGGAGTACGCATTGGTTCCGGTGTTGGCATCGTATTCATTGCTTTAAATTCAGGGGCTTCCATCACTGTGACTTTGACCACATAGCGTTTGCCATCTTCAATTTTTGGGGTGCTATTGGCCAGTTTTTTTACAGTTTCATTTGGTGTCGTCGTTTGTTCTGTAACGCTATATACCATATTGTGGTGGTTACCCATGTGCTGACGAGGCATTTTGTGGTTAACGCCATTTGCTGCCGCAGTAAAACCGACGGTTAATAATGCTAATGCTAATAAACTGGTATTTAATTTTTTCATTTCAATTTCCTCTGTATTGGTGATGAGCAAATCATTCACCAATTCATTCTGTCTCGCAATCGCTTTTACCTCCCCTGACGGAAGCTTCATAATTACTGCATTTTTTATTCAAGCTTGTTCCATAATTTTTATAAAACAGTGGGTTAGTAGACGATAATTTACATTTTTAGACCACTTGTGCTAATGCAAGTTTCAGTGCTGGAGACATCAAAGAGGATAGTCTAGGATGGTAAGTTAGGTTCAATAAAACTCTTACAAAGTGAGTGTGTATGTCAGATAAAAAAATCCCCCTTTCTTTACTCGATCTTGCGCCAATTATTGAGGGTTCGACAGCGAAAGAGGCCTTTGCTCATTCCCTTGACATCGCCCAACTCGCAGAAAAACTGGGTTATCACCGCTATTGGCTAGCGGAACACCATAATATGACGGGGATCGCCAGCGCCGCTACGTCGGTATTGATTGGCTACCTTGCTGCGAATACGCAATCACTACGACTCGGTTCTGGTGGTGTTATGTTACCAAACCATTCACCGTTGGTGATTGCAGAGCAATTTGGCACATTAAATACACTTTACCCTGAACGTATCGACTTAGGTATCGGGCGTGCGCCAGGAAGTGACCAACGAACGATGCAAGCTTTACGCCGTCATATGAATACGGATATCGATAATTTTCCACAAGATGTGGCTCAAATTGTAAATTGGTTTGATGCAACTAACCCAGAGCCAGCCGTGCGCCCCGTTCCGGGTTTTGGTGAAAAAATTCCTGTTTGGTTATTGGGTTCAAGTTTATACAGTGCAAGGCTAGCCGCGCAAATGGGGCTACCATTTGCCTTTGCTTCCCATTTTGCCCCTGATTTATTGTTGCAGGCGCTGGATGTTTATCGTGTTAATTTCCAACCATCACAGAGACTCTCTAAGCCGTATGCGATGGTATGCATCAACATTATTGCCGCGGACACTCAACGTGAAGCGGAGTTTTTATTTACCTCGATGCAGCAAGCGTTTGTCATGTTACGTCGTGGCCAGCCTTCTCAATTGCCTGCCCCGGTCGAGAGCATGGAAAATATCTGGTCGCCTGCCGAGGAGTTTGGTGTTCAACAAGCACTAGGTATGTCATTGGTAGGGGATAAAACCAAAGTACGTCATGGGTTGGAAACGATATTGCGACAAACTCAAGCAGATGAAATTATGGTTAATGGCCAAATTTTTGATCATCAAGCTCGTTTACACTCTTTTGAGTTGGCAATGCAGGCCATGAACGAAATTATGTAGTGTATATAGTGGAATGCTTAACACCAATGCAAGGACGCATTTTCAGGCTGGGTTCAAAAAAGAGATAACCCAGAAAAATCTGGGTCATTGACGGCTAGCAAGCTATTTGTGGTTGATGAGGCTCTAAAGGGGGTAAACCATGAGCGGCACGTGCTCTATCGCAGGCCTCATTGTAAATACCATCCTGCCAAGATTGTTCGAACTCACGACACGGTGTGGGTCTTTGTGCATAAATCGAACAAGAGACACATTCACCTATCGTGCCTTCTAAGGCCTTACAGCGAGTATTTTGTTTTTGATTAGTCCCCTGCATACAACTCATAAAGGGGGTGACCTGCTCGGTTAAATGTTGGGGCACAATACCGCCTCCGCTCTCTGCTTCAGCCCAATAAAAAGAGACACGAAAATAGGCACAACACGCACCACAGCTGACACAAGGGTTATCTGAAGGATCAGTTTTTAGGATATGGACATTATTAGTCATATTAAAAAACCATAAATGATTGTTGATAAATCCCCATAGGAAATGGGGTGACGCAACACAAGCAGGAAGCTCAAGAAAACGTTGCTCAGATTTTATTATCTTACGAAATTCCAGTTTATTGCAATATTACTTAGCACAAAAAACTGGTTTTTTTGACATTCTCCAAGGTAAATAAAATCAGCATGTTTATAACAACGATAAAAAAACCTGCCGAAGCAGGTTTCTAATATAGGCGTCAGTTTAATTATTAAACATGTTTTAAATCTGCATCATCATTTTGATTGAATATTGCTTTATCTGTTTCACCCATCAACTGGCTGGTCACTGTGCCTGCTGTCATTGAACCACTGACATTCAATGCAGTACGGCCCATATCAATTAATGGTTCAACTGAAATTAACAGGGCAACTAATGTGACAGGTAAACCCATCGCAGGCAGTACAATTAACGCTGCGAAAGTTGCACCTCCACCGACACCAGCAACACCCGCTGAACTGATAGTAACGATACCAACGAGTGTCGCTATCCATAGTGGGTCGAATGGATTAATACCCATTGTTGGCGCGACCATCACGGCTAACATTGCAGGATAGATACCCGCACAACCATTTTGACCAATTGTTGCACCAAAGGATGCAGAGAAACTAGCAATCGATTCAGGGATACCAAAACGACGTGTTTGTGTTTCAATATTCAGTGGAATACTTGCAGCACTTGAACGGCTAGTGAATGCAAAGGTTAAAACTGGGCCTGCTTTCTTAAAGAACTTAATCGGGTTCAAGCCTGTTGTCGCAACTAAAATGCCATGTACAACAAACATAATGCCTAATGCAACATAGGACGCAATAACAAAAGTTCCTAGGTTGATGATGTCATGTAAGTTTGAACTTGCTACGACTTTAATCATCAGCGCCATCACACCATACGGTGTTAAACGCATGACTAAGCGAACTAATTTCATTGCCCAAGCTTGCATAACATCAATCGCTGCTAAGGCTTTTTCACCACGTTCTTTATCGTCTTTAAACAATTGTAGTGCGGCAACACCCAGGAAGGCGGCAAAAATAACGACACTAATAATTGATGTTGGGTTTGCACCCGTTAAATCCGCAAATGGGTTTTTTGGAATAAACGATAAAATTAGTTGAGGTACGGTTAAGTCAGAAACTTTCCCAATATAGTTGCTTTCTATTGCAGATAAACGTGCTGTTTCGGATTGACCTTGAACTAAGCCTTCCGCAGTTAAGCCGAATACATTGGCAATTAAAATACCCACTAACGCTGCAATAGCGGTGGTAAATAACAAGGTGCCAATTGTTAAAAAGCTTATTTTACCTAGCGAAGATGCTTTATGTAGCCTTGCCACTGCACTTAGTATTGAAGCAAATACCAATGGCATAATCACCATTTGTAATAGCTGCACATAACCATTTCCGACAATATTAAACCACAGAATGGAGTCTTTTACCGTTTGGTGGCCACTACCATACACGAGGTGCAGTACTACCCCATAGGCAACACCGAAAACCAGGCCAACTAACACTTTTTTAGATAGGCTCCAGCCTTTAGCCCCTAGTTTTGCTAACAGTATTAGTAGTGCTACAAAGCCGAGCACATTAATAATTAGAGGAATATTCATTCCGAACTCCAAATCATATTTTTATAAGGTATGTTACTTGCCCTTTAGTCCTTATTGGTTATAAGGATTTAGTTGCTTCAAACAACTGGTTATATGTTATCAGCTGATAAAACACATTTCTTATATCAAAAAGTAATAAGATAGTATTATTCATACTTACATTATATTACAAAACTATAATTTATGTGGGGAGATATGTATCTATTTGATTATGAATATATTTCATAATCACATCAATATGACTATAAAAATCGAATTGATAACCAGCAGGTAACAAGCAGGCACAAACAGTCAAAACAATGGCGACAAAGCGTTCTCCACGTTGGCTATTTTTACCGCGGATCATGGGAAAACAAAAACGCTGGGGGAGTGGCCATAGTAACGGTACTCCCGAAGGCGTGAGCATATCGGCGACGAGATGACTGATATAACCCAATAAAAAGGCTTGGATAATATCAGCTGGGATTGCCCATTCAGAAGGTAGCCATTGATAACAAGAAATCATCAAGAGAAACCATGCAACTAGGCTATGAGTAAACCCCCGGTGCCCACACAGTTTGGATATGGGTAGTGAAAAAATCCGCAGTAGTCGACCAGGAATTGAAGAAGGGTGGTCAATATCGGGCAATAATGCGCCTAATAAGGCCCCTGGAACCATGTGCAGCCAATCACCATGAGCAATCTCTGGGGTGATTTGAAGTTTATGAGCCATTATCAAAGAGGCGACGGAAAAAAGCAGATGCCCTTCAGCTGTCATGGTGGATAAAATACCATCTGTTTATCTATACAGTTGATTGGCAGTATAAAGTGTTTGAAAAGAATATGATAGTAGTAGAAAGGTAAAAAAACTCTTATTTATTAGCAGATAAGGGAAGAGTTTTATAATCTGACACAATTCCCCTACCTAAGTTAGATAGGGGAGAACACTTATTAGGCACACAAAGTATTTTTAACGTAAATGTTCAGCTTTTAAGTCATTCAATGAGGCTAATTTGATATCCGCTAAACCAAAGCGCGGGTCATTAAAATGCTTGCTATCAGGTACCACAATTGAACGCATTCTGGCGGCTTTTGCAGAAATCATACCGTTAAATGAATCTTCTAATGAAACACAATTGACTGGTTTAGTCGATAACTCAGCTGCTGCTTTAAGATAAACTTCAGGATGAGGTTTACTCAAAGGTAAGTCAGACGCAGAAATAACCGCAGAGAAATAGTCACGAATATCCAGAAGGTTTAGTACTTTTTCCAACATATACAAAGGAGAGGCGGAAGCCAGTGCAATTTTTAAATCCATTGAACGGCAAAGTTCCATGGCATGCTGTACGCCAGGTAGAATAGGGCGAGTTTCTTCAACTAAGCCAACAACACGGTCAATGATACGTTGTGTGGCTTCTTCTTGGCTACATCCTTGCCAAGGGGAGGCGTGGTACCAAAGCTCCACCACATGGTCAATACGTAAACCTAAAATATCAGGCAGGGTATCTGCAATTGAAACGTCGACACCCAATTGTGAAAAAATCTCAAGTTCAGCCTGTGCCCAAAACGGTTCCGAGTCGATCAGTAAACCATCCATATCAAAAATGACCGATTGGATGGGAAGATTATGGTACATGTCAAAACTCCATTCATGTCGTATCTATTAACGAAGGAGCAATGATATCAGTAAACTGACCTCAAGCGTATTACTTGAGTTAGTATTAAAACAATATTGAAGGATATTCGGACTGCATGAAGTAGAAATATCATGATAATGAATAACCACACTATTTTGATTAGTCTGAAAGTCTAAACATTGTTATCAATTATGAATTGAAATTTGGAGGCAATGAATATTTTCAGCTATGATTAGCCTTGAGAAATCATTGTAAAAACTTATCAAAAATAATAACGCTGAGGAAAAGCAGTAATGAATTACCATAATGCCAATTATGTCGCAGTCGGCAAACGTATTCTGGGTTGGGTTGTTTTTCTGTTAGCATTAATTTCGACATTGGTGTCTTTAATTAAATTGGCTGGCATGAAGGGGCTCGCAGGTGAAGGGGTCAATGCGGTCGCTAATGATTTTATTAAATTAATGGCGGAAATGACTCGTCAAACTACACCATTCCTAAATTTCTTTTGGAATAATTCACCAGTACCTCAAGTCGCTAATGGGTTTTCCGGCAGTAATATCAGTTTTATCATCATCTTTATTTTTATTTTTGTTGGGCTGGCGCTTAGTGCATCAGGTTTGCGCATGTACCGACAAATTAAGTTTATTCGTGAAAGTTTAGAAGATCACGTGATCATAGAAAAAGCAAAAGGCGTAGATATTTCGAAAGAAGAGCTTGAAGCTAAGGTGACTATTCCACGCCATACGATATTCACTCAATTTTTTCTTCTTTATTTTTGGCCAATTGTATTGGGGGTAGGGTTGTATTTTCTTCTGCGTTTCCTTAATTGGTAATTTTCGAATTTTCGTCATACTTCGAGCTGTAGCTGTGTTGGCTTCTTTCGGCTACTTGGGTCACATACTTGTGTATGCTCCCCAAGCTATCCTCAATCGCCGCCTTGCCACAGTTCGAATTATTTAGAAAATTAAATTTTTGTCGTACTCCGAGCTGTAGCTGTGTTGGCTTTTTTCGGCTACTTGGGTCACATATTTGTGTATGCTCCCCGAGATATCTTCATTTGCCGCCTACTCATAACGCAAATTATTTAGAAAATTAAATTTTCGTCGTACTCCGAGCTGTAGCTGTGTTAGCTTCTTTCGCTATTTGGGTCACATACTTGTGTATGCTCCCCGAGATATCCTCAATCGCCGCTTTGCCACAGTTCGAATTATTTAGAAAATTAATTATTTGTCGTGCTAAATGCTAAAAAACAGGAGCTTATTTTTCGTTGAGTAGATTATCAATAATCGAGCGTGCTTGGTGGTAGCTTTGTTCGTTACCAAAGATATGGGCTTGGTTGAGTAGGTAATAGAGCTGATATATTGGCTGTCTATCTAAAAAGCCATTGGGAAGCGGCCAAACGCTTTGGTAGCCATCAATAATTTGGATCGGAAGATCTTGATATAATGGCAACATCGCAATATCACATTCCCTATCGCCCCAATAACATGCAGGGTCATATAGCACCCCTTCAAGATTTTGAGTAATAGCACAGTTAGCTGGCCATAAATCACCATGTAATAAAGAAGGCTGTGGTTGATGTCCAGCAAGTTTGTCCTTAACAATATCGACAATTTGCTGAATATCAGCAAATACCATTCCTTTTTCAGAGGCGAGTTGTAATTGTAAGCCAATACGCTTTTCTGCAAAGAATGAATTCCAGCGCTTTTCCCAACCATTAGGCTGCACAATTGTGCTTAGCATGGTATCAAAATCAAACCCGTAACTAGGCTGTTCTTCCCATTGATGTAAACGCGCTAATTGTTGGCCAAAATGCCATGCATTGGTGTTATCGAAAGGTTTGAGAGGGAAATATTCGAGCAGAAGAAAACTGTGGTGCTTATTGCTGCCAACACCATAAACCTTAGGAACGGTTATCGTTTGGCTTTTAGCGAGCATTTCAAGTTGTTCAGCCTCTTGTTTAAATAAAGGCAAAAACTCACGCCGATTTTGTTTAATGAACACGGTGTGTTCGCCATAGTCAATTCTTAACGTATGGTGAATATCACCACCAGACAGAATGACTTTGTTACGTAGCTCTGCCTCTCCTAAGTGTTCACTTAATAAACGACACATTGCTTGCCACATGACTCACCTCGCTCTGCTTTGGTCTTCATTAATACAATACTATAGCGACAGTTTAGGAATTAACAGTGATAATTGTTTAAAAAGAAGAGGCTATCACGAAATTATAGAACAATTATCAGGTGAATAAACATTAATCTAGCCTATATTCAGCCAAATGAGAATGTTCAGATAATTTAGTCGGAGTGCAAGATCTTGACGCCATCTGTGAGCGATTTCAGGTAAACTGCAAAAAATACTTTCATACTTAAGGAGTGCTATGAACATGGATTTTCAAAAACCGCGTTGGTTAAGAGACTTACTGCGATTTATTCCACTGAAAAGCCAGTTTGTCCTATTTGGTAATGTTCGTGACCTACAAGCCAGCGAAATTGCGCCGACGGTAGTGACACCGCTGCCATTTAACCAAGCACTCTTTAATAACTTATTTCAGGCTGGATATGCCTATGTGATCACCTACACACCACTTATTGGCTTCCAATGCGTGGCAAACTCCAAAGAAAACCCACAAGCGACTGCCACATTGATGCAAAACTTAGGTTTGCATATGGCTGATGATAAAGCCGCTGGTGGTATTGATATGCTAAATCATTTGCTGGAAAAATTTATTAACTACAAGCAGCAGCCAATTGCATTATGTATTGATTTCGCCTCTTGCTTGATTTCCCATCGCGATAATCTAACTCCGGCTGAGCACAGCTTATTTACTCGCGCTCTGGTGGTTTCTCATCAAGCCAAAGCGCGACCAACCGGGGAAAATAACCAGCCGTTCTACAATTCCATTTTTTGGATTGTGGAGAAAGAGACCGACCTGCCAGATTGGTTTTTAGTTAATAACCCACGAATAAGAGCCATTCCCGTGGCGAAGCCTGACAACCAAGTTCGTCGGGTCCTTACGCCAATGTTGCTTGCTTCCTTGGCGGATATTAATGGTATAGAACAGGCTGATAAAGATAGCTTATTTAATGCTTTCATTGATGAAACAGAAGGTCTCTTATTATTAGACTTAACGGCAATAGTACAGCTTGCACGGATTGAAAATGTCCCTGTGACACGTATTAGTGATGCGGTACGGCGTTATAAAGTCGGCATAACGGAAGACCCATGGAAAAAAATTGATAAGCAGAAAATACATAACGCACCAGAGATTATTTCTCGCCGAGTTAAAGGCCAACAACACGCTGTCACCCATTTATTGGACATTATTAAACGTGCAATGACGGGAGTGGGGGGGCATAAAGGTGGTCGGCCTCGAGGCGTTTTGTTTCTAGCGGGGCCAACGGGGGTTGGGAAAACAGAGCTGGCGAAAACGGTCACTCAATTGCTATTTGGTGATGAAAGTGCCTACATCCGCTTTGATATGTCTGAATTTAGCGCTGAACATGCAGACCAACGCTTAATTGGTGCTCCTCCTGGCTATGTCGGTTATGACTCTGGTGGTGAATTGACGAATGCCATTCGTGAGAAGCCATTTAGCGTGGTGCTGTTTGATGAGATAGAAAAAGCGCATCCGCATTTAATGGATAAATTTCTACAAATTATTGATGATGGCGTATTGACCTCCGGCCGTGGAGATCGCGTCTATTTCTCGGAATCTTTAATTATTTTCACGTCAAATCTCGGTATTTATCGCTTGGATGCGAATGGTGAGCGAGTGGCAAATGTGCAACCCAGTGAGCCTTTTGAAACGGTGACACGCAATGTGAAAAGTGAGATCGAACGCCACTTTAAATTAGTATTAAATAGGCCTGAGTTACTCAATCGAATTGGGGAAAATATTATTGTTTTTGATTTTATTCGCCCCGATGTGGCACAGCAAATATTCGAACAAATGGTGGGAAATATCCTTTCTGGTTTGGAAAAGCAATCACTGACTATTTCAATCTCACCACAAGCCAAAGAGACGTTAAAACAACATTGCTTAGCCGATTTATCTAATGGTGGTCGAGGTATACGTAACCAATTAGAAAGCTATTTAATTAACCCGTTATCTCGTGCTGTTTTCGACCAAGATTTGCAACCTAATTCAGCTTATCAAATTGTTGAAATTGCCACAGGCGAAACCACGCAAATCACGTTAGCCGTGATGAGTAATTGATGTGGTGAATATTAGTATTTCACGGATCCATTTCCCAATTACGGCCTTAGGCCCCGGAAAACGTATTGGTATCTGGTTCCAAGGTTGTTCATTACGTTGTAAAGGCTGCCTTTCTCCTGATACATGGCAAGTGAAAGACAATAACATCACGGTAGAACAATTGTTGGAACAGATCACTGAGTGGCTACCGTTGGCAGATGGCATCACGATTTCTGGGGGAGAGCCATTTGAGCAACCTGAAGCCTTATTCGCATTAGTTAGTGGGATTAAACAGCTAACAGATGCGGATATTTTAGTCTATAGCGGTTATCAATGGGATGACATAGAAAAGCGTGTTTCACAAATGGCTCCCTGTATTGATGCCTTGATCAGTGAGCCATTCAAAGTGGATCTTCTGCAAACCCAAATGCTCAAGGGTAGTGATAATCAACAATTACATATGTTGACACCATTAGGAAAAGCACGATTTATGGCATACCAGCGTTCGACGACACCAGAAGATAAAGTACTGGATTTAGCGTTTGACGAAACCGGGCGGCTATTTTTGGCGGGTGTCCCTGAACGTAACGATATGTTGCGCCTACGTACCTTGATTGAGCAGCAAGACCAGTCTTTGCAACAACTAAAAAAATAATTAATTGGATGAATGGATGACCATGATACGTTTTTGCCCACATTGCCAAACAGAGAGACCATTAACTGAAATTTTTTGTGCGGGGCAAATTAGAACACCACAAGGAGATAATCAGTTTTGTGGTTGGGATTTAACCCTTGAAGCCATTCATGAATCTGGCTGGCGTCCTATTGATGAGCCCAATACATCGATTGAGCGTCCACAACTCAATATTGCTGAAAATAATCAAATTATTGAACAAAGAGTTTGTGTGAATGGGCATACCATGGATGAGGGGGATTTTATTTGCCTCGAATGTGGGGAAGATGCTGCGGTTGAGCCAAGCAATGCTGAGGAACAATCTCAACAACTGATAGGCAATTGGCGGCTTGAGCGACGTATAAATCAAAATGATAGTCTACGGGAGCGTTACTTAGTCACACATATTGAAAGTGAAAAAAGTGGCGTACTTACCTTATATCAAAAAGGTGAAGAACCTGATCCAACTATTTACCAAGTACTTCAATTGCTCCCAACAGACCACGTACCTGAATTTTATGAAACAGGCCGCTGGGAAAACCGTGCTTGGCATGTGACTGAATTACTGGAAGGTGGTTCACTCAGCCAATTTATTCAGCAAGGGGATTTTTGGCAACTTCATGAAATTCCGAAATTAGTTGAGGAAATGGGGAAAGCGATAGCGGCATTTACCGAACATGGTTTGCGCCATCGCAACCTATGTCCTGCTAATTTATTGATCCGCAGCCGTGAGCCTTTAGATATCGTTGTTATTGAATATGGCTCTGCGAGTTTGTCTGAATTTGACCTTGATATCGTGACCCCTTTGGATATTTCCCGTTATAGCGCACCAGAAACTTTAGCAGGCGGTGTAAGCGCTGCATCAGACTGGTGGAGTCTCGGGGTTATTTTATTAGAACAGCTAACCCGAGGGCAGTGTTTCGCTCAAGTTCATGATAATGCGTTCTTAATTCAAGTCATGACCAATGGCATTGATTTACCTGATGATTTAGACCCTAACTTACAATTATTATTACGTGGATTACTGTGTCGAGATCGTTTTTTACGTTGGCAATGGCCACAGGTGTCAGCATGGCTAGAGGGGAAAGCCGTCCAAGCCCCACAAACCGTGATAGCAGGCTCGCCAGCTCAATACCATCAAGTCCAGTTTGCAGGTCAGCAATTTTCTCAGCCAGATACTTTTGCCATGGCTGCTGGTGAACAAGCTCATTGGGATGATGCTGTGCAATTTTTGTTACGCGGGGAGTTAACATCATGGCTCGCAAAATTTGATAATAGCCAGGAGCAGCTAAAGCAAATTCAGGGCTTTTTAGACAGTGAAAAATCGCTAGATGGATCCGTGCAAAGTGAAATTAATCAAGATATTAATCTAACTTTAGCCTTAAAAATCCTCAACCCGAATATGCCATTTATTTATCGTGGCGAAATCATCACACCAGCGTGGTTATTAGAACAACCTATTCTTGCTTATACCCTCATTAGTGAGCCATTAACTCAACATATTCAGAATATTGACCCACAACATTGGTTAGTGCAGCTCTACCACCGCCAGTGTTTAGTACGCCAACGCGCTGAACAATTGAATATATTACTCAATGAAGAAAGCTTGAAACTGTATTTGTTGATCACGTCAATAAGCCAGCTCGCCGCGCGTTGGGAATTGCTGCATAGCCAGTTTCCTGACGCTCATAACGAAAGCCTACAAGCCTTATTAGATAGACAGAATCGACAAGAAATTGATTATATTTTATTGCTAAGTGCCGATATTGGGCAATTTGTTTCACTGACCGCATTAGTCGAGCAATCTTTTGAATTAGCAAAACAAAATGATATCCACAGTTTTGATAGCGAAATAGCCAAAAACCAGCTTTTGTTACCAAGAGGGGAGCTATACCAGCTCATTAACCTCCGAGTCAGTGATTTTAAACGAATTGGGCTTCCTGAACTCGATAGTTGGGTGGATAACTTTTTATTAACGCGTCGCTTGCCATTAGAAAAAATACTCGTTTTGCTCGCTATTCCATTCGAACATTGGCAAGTCCCCGAGTCACAAAAATATGTTCTTGAAGTTCTAAGGTTTTTTACACAAAAGCTCACGTCAGTGACACAACGTGGAAACCTAGTGCGCATGCGTTTAACGCAAAATACTGGGCGAGTCGATTTAATGGAATGTGATAGCCCGGTTCGCCGTGCGAATATGCTACTCGAACACTTATTGAACCGTAAAAAAAGTGCGGTTAGCATTGATAGTGATTTATTATTGCAGCATCGAGGCGTCAATAGCCGATTACGGATCCTACAATCAGATACGCAGTTATATCAACGGGATACGGGTATTGATGGCATGTATCTTGGTTTTCCATTCTTATTACTGCACACACAACCGAATCAAATTAAACCGCGAATAGCGCCTTTATTTTTATGGCCGGTTTCGTTGCGTACTTCTTTAGCTCAAAATAGCCCCATTCAGCTTAGTTTTGATCAGGGACGGGGGGCAATACGCTTAAATCCAGCACTCGCAAGCTTTGCGGGTATACCATCAGTGACTGAATGGCAAACAGTATTAGATAATTTATTATCTAAAGCGGGTTTAACCATTGAAGATATGATGGAAACACTTGCGCCTTTATTACCGATACAAGGTACGGAACTGACGCCACTTCCGTCGATCACGACCCCAATTGCAGAGAACAGTGCACAAATCTGTTGTTCAGCGGTACTCTTCCATACCTCGTTTATTGGCCAGGCGATGAGTAGCGATCTACAGCAAATTGCTGGGCTACCTATTTCCCAAACAGCCTTAGCGACAATGCTAAAAGTCTCACCGCTCAATAGCACGAGCGAAACGCAACCAGATAATTTACTTAACCAGTATGCGTTGTCATTGGCCGATCCATCACAAGAACAAGTTGTTCAAGCTGCACAAGCGAACACGGGGCTGCTGATTGAAGGGCCGCCAGGGACAGGGAAAAGTCAAACCATCGTGAGTTTGATTGCGGATGCAATAGGATGTCAGCAAACCGTTTTAGTGGTATGTCAAAAACCTGCGGCATTAGAGGTAGTCTATAAGCGTTTGATTGCTAATGGATTAGGAGATAGAGCGCTATATATCAGCCAAGGCCAAAGAGGCCGTGACACTATTTTGGCAGTGAGGGAGCAAATTGAGCAACTTTGGGAACAAGAAAAAAGCCAGCTCAGTGAGCGTGATTGGTCAGGAGAAAGAATTCATCTTGTTAGTCGCGTTCAGCTATTTGAACGAAAATTAGACAACTACTTTCACTCGATGAATAATATCGACGAAAAGTTTCAAGTTTCTTATAAACAAGTATTAACCCAATTGATTGAACTTGAAAAGCTTCCTCATTTTGATATTGATGAACAGGAAATTAAGCCATTATTAGTGCAACTTGATAGCCATACGATTGAGCAACTAACGGATGACTTGAAGCTACATGCATATACTTGGTGGCAATTGGATTATGAAAATAATGCACTAAACGCCTTAGCACAGTTTACGGTAGAAGAGCCTCAATATTTATTGTTTAATCAATCTATTACAAGGTTGATTGATACTGAAAAACAGCGTGATGAAGCTTACCAAACACAATATCAGCAAATCACGTTGACTCAATTATCGACTCATGAGCAATGGCTAATACAGCATGAAGCACAATTTAACCAATTAACGGCTGAACAATGGCAGGAATTCTCCCGTTGGTTACCACTATTTCGCGGTGAAACGGGAAATTCCATTATTCAGCAACTTGAGCTGTTGTATCAGCGATTATTATCGATTAATGCAGAAAATATCGACCCGTTATTATTCCCTGTGTTTAGGGGGCTTGATAATCAGCATCTTGCCCAATTATCGCGAGCATTGATGGAAACAATGCAAGGGTCATGGTTACGTTTCTTGAACCCGTATTACTACCGTCGGCAAAACCAATTGCAGTCATTTATGGCAACGAGTGGCTTAGCGTCGACGACTGAAAAACAGACGTTAGTGCTTGACACCATTGGTGTTGAGCAACAATGGCGCTTACTTGAAAAAGAATTACAACCATTATATCAACAGCTTGGTCTTGAACTTCAGCCAAACCACCAGTGGCGTAGCACATTGCAACCGCTGGTCATGCAATTAAAACGAGTGGCAGATATGGCTGAGCTTCTCGCTCAGTATCCTGAACCTGTGCATTTTATAGACGCGATTATTCAGCAACAAAGAACGGGGTTTACTCATCAATGCTGTGAAATCAGAGCGGCAATAGCCAAATTACGCGCAAGAACGGAAAGCTTGAACCAACTGAGTGAGCTAGACAGTGTATTTTCACCAGAAACAGTTGAACGGTTTAAAGTGGCCGTGGCAAACGGCGAGTCATATACGGCTGAACTGGTGAAAATAGAGCAACAAAAAGAAAATTTATTGTATTACCAATCATTTAGGTCGGATACGCAACACTTTTCACAACAGCATTGGGGGCTCCTTGTGCTATTAAAACCGGCAATCAAGCAGCTTATTACTACTGGCGGTTTTACAACGCAATGGCGAGAACAATTAGTCCAAACTGTTAATTATTACTTCTGTCTGTTCACTAAAGCGCAGTTAGTGGCAACATTGCCTGCATTAAGTACCAACCACGACCAGCTGATGTCGGATCTAGCCGAACTAGAGAGTGCCCAAAGACAATTACAACAATTCAATAAATTGGCATTGACGGCGAATATAGATATTAAAATGTTAGGAAACCGCCGTGAATGGGAAGAAATTACTCGTTTAGCTGGGCCAAGAGCTCGACGTTTAAGGGAGTTTATACAAGAAGGTAGAGATATTGGGTTAATGCAACTACGGCCGGTTTGGCTAATGACACCCGATGTTGCGAGCCAAGTACTTCCACTTGAAAGCGCTATGTTTGACAGCGTAATCTACGACGAAGCCTCACAGATGCCAATTGAATTTGCATTATCGACCTTATTTAGAGCCAAACAGGCTATTGTGAGTGGCGATGAAAAGCAAATGCCGCCATCAAAATTTTTCACAGGTAAGCTAATTGAAGACGACATTGATGACGAAGACGATGACCAACAAGAATTGGCGGGAGAGCAATGGGATTATCGGCAAATCAGTGATTGTCCTGATTTATTGCATTTAGCGCGAACCGTATTACCTATTCATACATTGGATATTCATTACCGTTCTGCCTATCGAGAACTAATCAATTTCTCCAATTTTGCTTTTTATGAAAATAGGCTCAACATCCCAGCACAATTTTCTGCCAAAATGGTCAGTGAAATTAAGCCATTACAGCTTATTCCAGTTAATGGTACCTATGTTAACCAAAGCAATGAAGCTGAAGCTAACGCCATCGTGGAACATTTGGCTTCAATGTGGCAACGGCCTTTCGAGCAGCGGCCTTCTGTGGGGGTCGTCACGTTTAACCAAAAACAAGCAACATTAATTAACCAAATAATTCAATTACGTGCAGCACAGGATGAAGGCTTTCTTCAGGCGTATACGCAGGAAAACAAACGCACTCATGATGACGAAGATATGTCATTTTTTGTGAAAAATGTGGAAAATGTACAAGGTGATGAAAGGGATGTGATTTTATTTTCTACCACATTTGGTCGTAATGCGCAGGGGACATTCAGGCGTAACTTCGGGGTACTAGGGCAAACTGGTGGAGAACGGCGTTTAAATGTCGCTATCACTCGTGCTCGCCAGCAAGTTGTGATTATGACATCGATGCCAATAGATGAAATTTCTGATTTATTAGCCACTTACCGCAAACCGGAAATCCCACGAGATTATTTACAAGGCTATCTGGCTTATGCATTAAATGCATGTAACCCATTGATGAAAAAAGAAAATGAAAAACTACTCCACCGCATGTGCCATACACAGTCTGCGGTTGGTAGCGAAGCACTCCCACAAAATGCGTTTGTCGATTCGGTCATGGGCTTTATTCGGCAAAGTGGCTGGCAGGTAACCACCTCAAGCCAAAATGGGGTATTCCATTTTGATGGAGTTGTTGAGGAGCAAACCAGCGGCCGTTTGCTCATCGGCATTGAATGCGACATGCCATCACACCCACTATTGAAAACAGCCCGTTCTAGGGAACTGTGGCGTAGCACTGTTCTGACGCGTGTGGTACCCGCACGCTATCGAGTGTCTATTATCGAATGGTATCAAAATCGCGATTTGGCACAGCAACAACTGCATGATGCCATTTCACAGGCTTTATTAACCTCACCACTCTCTCAAATAGAGAGCCAAAATCCGTAAGAAGGTGCGTTATGAGTTCATCGGTTCATCGTATAACTGTTAGGGAAATGAATGAAATTCAGTGCCGGCGTCAGCTTGCGGTAGCTAAACGTCGATTTAAACAGTGGCAAGTATTGGCAAATAGTAGCCAATATCATCAGCCGCGTATTGCACAAATCACGCAAGCTTATCAGCAGCTAATGGAAAATTCTGCTCAGCTTGCCACATTGTCATCACGCAATTTAAGCTTGTTGAATAACCAATTAGTTGAGTTCACTGGGACACTGAATAACGAAGTACAGGAAGTTCGTGAGCAACAACTTGAAAAACAAGCGCTATTAGCCCGGACAAAAAAATATAGAGAACATAATTTGGCTGAGTTAATCACATTGGTTCGTGAAAAACTGCCAAATGAAGTCGAACTACTTACACAATTAGTTTCGGCAAGTGAACAGGATGAAAGCCAATCTAATAAACTGATTTTTAAAGCATTATCTACATTGAGCCAGCAATCAATGGTGCTAGCGCCAACAGCAGCGGCATTATTGGAACAGCTAAAAGCCCAATCTGAAGGTGTAAAACAATTTTGGCAATCAGGCTTACCTCAAACACCGTTTGCCAAACAATGTGAACAGATCCTATTGATGATTGAAAAGCTGAAATTGATGGCCTCAATTGATGATGCTCAACGTGCTGAGCAACAACTGGTTGAGCTTCGGGAGCTTAAAGAAGGCACACAGCGTCATTTACGTGCCGACTCATTGATCATGACATTGGCGGAGCAATTAAAGTTAAGCCAGCAACGCGTCGAACTTATCGATAAAATTGAACAGCTTTGTGATGAATTGGCTATTTTTGCGAGTGACGAAAATGAAGCCATGATTTCGAGTGCGTTAGCGAGTATACAATCAAGCTCGATAGAAGCGTTAACCACATGGGTCGATAAGCTAGGCAGCGCAGTGAGTCTAGCCGAGCAACAAGTTGTTGCTGCTGCACAAAGGAAAACGGTCTTAGATGGGTTAGGGAAACTCGGTTATCAAGTTCAAGATACGGATGTTAAAGCATGGCTTGATGATGGCAAAGTGGTTGTCACACATCCTGCCACGCCGGGATATGGGCTTGAATTAGGCGGGAAACAAGCGCGTTTTCAAGCGCGTACAGTGGCTTTTTCTGCAGGGCGAGATAATTCACGAGACCAGGATGTTGATGCAATTTGGTGCAATCAGCACCAACAATTACAAGATATTATTGCCCAAACAGATGCGGAACTTGTTGTTGAACAGGCGATACCAGCAGGAAGTGGCGAAATGAAAGTGTATGAAACTCAACCTGAAGAGCAACGTCGCAATATTGCTGTAAACCACCCCAAAACACGCAGTAAGTAAATATGGCTAAAAAAGCTTTAGTCGCATATTAGGAAATTATTTAAAATAAAAAGCTGAATTCGTTAGGCGCGAATTCAGCTTTTTTGTTATGTCTGCCATTTATTATGCGGTATGCATACTTTGTGGGTTTGTTTGACTTCTTTTACGTGCAAGTACTAGCTTGCTATAGAGCAGGGCTATTACGAAATAAACCGCTTGAGTAACGACTATGGTTGGCCCGGTTGTCGCATTGATGTGAAAACTCAGGATAGTCCCAATAACACTCGATGTTACCGAAGCGATGATGGCGACGACGAGCATTTTGCCGAAGCTCCGACATAGAACAAATGCAATAATCCCCGGTGAGATCAGCATGGCAATAACTAAAATGATCCCAACCGCTTGTAGTGAAGCGACAATGGTTAATGCAAGTAAAGACAGTAAACCATAATGGATCAGTTTGACGGGTAGGCCAATCACACGGGCTTGGTTTGGATCAAAACAATACAGCATGAAATCTTTACGTTTCAGTAAGATAATTGCAATAGTTACCCCAGCAAATAACAGAATTTGCTTAAACTCGCTATCCGTAATCCCTAAAATATCACCAAATAAAATATGCGTAAGGTGCTGCTCGGTATCTATTTTAGCAAACATCACCAAGCCAATAGCAAACATTCCTGAGAAGACGATACCCATTACGGTATCTTCTTTTATCCGACTATTTTCTTTTAAATACCCCGTTGCGACAGCGCAGAATAAGCCAGAGGCAAACGCACCAATAGCCAAGGGAATACCTAATAAAGAGGCAATGATGATCCCGGGTAACACTGCGTGGGAAATAGCATCCCCCATGAGTGACCACCCTTTTAATACTAAAAAGCACGATAAAATGGCACACACAGTCCCACTCACAATTGCGGTGATCAAAGCTTTTTGCATAAAAGGAAATGCAAACGGAGCCATCAATAAGTCAATGAAATCACTCATGAGATGCTCCTTGTTGGTGTGATTGATGCAGCCGAGCTACTTCCTTTTTTGCTTTACGTTTTGAGGCAAAAATACCGTGTTTAGGCGCAAAGAAAAATGCTAGCAGGAAAATAATGGTTTGTAGGGTGACAATTAACCCTCCTGTAGCACCATTAAGGAAATAACTGATATAAGCGCCAACAGCACTGGTTACGGTGCCAATCGTGACGGAGATAATGAGTAAGCGTTTAAATTGGTCAGTTAATAAATAGGCGGTTGCACCTGGCGTGACGACCATTGCGATAACAAGAATAGCGCCAACTGTTTGCAAGGCAGCAACGGTACAAGCACTTAATAATGTGAAGAAAATTATTTTTAGGCGTAATGGATTCAAGCCAATTGACCGTGCGTGACTTTCATCGAAAAAAACGGCTAATAAATCTTTCCATAAACACAACAGAACAATAAATGAAACACCGATAATAATTTCTACTTGTAATACGTCAGAATCCGCAATACCTAAAATATTACCAAAAATAATACTTTGTACATTCACAGATGTTGGGTTCAATGAAACGATCAACAAACCTGCCGCAAAAAAAGTAGAAAATATAAAGCCAATAACAGCATCTTCACGCAAACGAGTTAGATGTTTTATTAATGTCATGGCAAGTGCTGCAAGGATCCCGGTAAAAAAGGCGCCTGCCGCATAGGGTAAACCTAAAGCATAAGCACCAGCCACCCCAGGGACAACGGAGTGGGAGAGCGCATCTCCCATTAATGACCAGCCTTTTAGCATCAAATACGCTGATAAAAATGCACAGACAGCACCAACAATGGCGCTGACCCAAATGGCTTTTATCATGAAATCGTATTCAAAGGGCTGTAATAACATCTCAATCATTCGGAACCCTTAGCTTGGTTTTTTCGAACGGGAGCATCATGGTCATGACCATAGAATACAGCCGCTCTTTCATCATCGGTAATGACGGTGACAGAGCGTGGGTCATCGTCGTCATGGAGTTCTTGACCTGACAGGTTAATATGACGCAATACACCACCAAACGCGTTTTGTAGATTACGCTGTGTAAACGTGGTTTCGGTTGGGCCACTGGCTAACACCGTGCGATTGATTAAGATAACATGGTCGCAAAACTCAGGCACACTACCCAAGTTATGAGTTGAAACGAGGATCAGATGACCTTCGTCACGCAAACTACGCAGTAGGTCTATAATGGCATTTTCAGTTTTAACATCAACCCCAGTAAAGGGTTCATCAAGGAGTAAAACTTTACCTTCTTGTGCGAGCGCTCGTGCTAAAAAAACCCGTTTTTTCTGACCACCTGAAAGCTCGCCTATTTGGCGATGTTCAAGCCCTGCAAGGTCAACCCGTTCTAATGCCATTTTGACAGCATCTTTATCGGCTTGTTTAGGGATGCGAAAAAAACCCATTTTGCCATAACGCCCCATCATCACAACATCAGAAACGAGAACGGGGAAGTTCCAGTCAACTTCTTCCGTTTGTGGGACGTATGCAATCACGTTTTCTTTCAGTGCCGTTTTTATTGGCTGATCATTTAATGTCACACTGCCTGAAGATGGGGTGACAAGCCCCATAATGGTTTTAAATAGCGTTGATTTGCCACTGCCATTTACGCCAACTAAGGCACAAATAGAGCCACCAGAGATAGTAAAGCTTGCGTCGTAGATAGCGGTGTGACCATTATTATATGTTACAGTCGCATCATCGACGATAAGATTCGGGTGTTCGAATTGACTTGAATGATTCATATTACTGTGAAAATCCTTTCGCTATCGTGTCTACAGTCGTATTTAAAAGATCTATATAGGTTGGTACTGGGCCATCGGCAGTTGATAATGAGTCAACATATAATACGCCGCCGTATTTTGCCCCGGTTTCTTTACTGACTTGGCGAGCAGGCTTATCAGAAATTGTACTTTCACTGAATACCACAGGGATGTTGTATTTGCGGACAGTATCAATCACTTTTTTCACTTGTTGAGGAGAGCCTTGCTCTTCTGCATTGATTGGCCATAAATAGACTTCTTTAAAGCCGTAATCTTTCGTTAAATAGCTAAATGCGCCTTCACTTGAGACTAACCAACGTTCATTTTCTGGAATACGGTTTAAGCGTTCACGTAAAGGAGTATCAAGCTCTGCAATTTGCTGCGCATATTTTTTCGCATTGGCATTATATGTTTCTGCATTTTCAGGATCATATTTAACTAGAGCTTGGCGAATATTTTCAATATAAATTTTAGCATTAGCAGGAGACATCCAGGCATGTGGGTTCGGGTTGTCTTTATACTCACCTTCACGGATTGGCATTGGCTCAATACCTTCAGTGACTACGACAGCAGGGACATTCTTAAAGTTTTCAAAGAAACGTTGGAACCAAACTTCCAAATTCATCCCATTCCATAAGATTAAATCTGCGTCATAGGCTTTCATAATATCTTTAGGCGTCGGTTGATAACCGTGGATTTCTGCTCCAGGCTTTGTTATAGACTCGACAATTGCCGCATCTCCAGCTACATTTTGAGCGATATCTTGGATAATGGTAAAAGTGGTAACGACTTTAAATTTTTTAGCAAAAGCCGGCTGACTAAAAAAGATGACTGCTATCAAAGCAAACATACTGGTTAGTAAAGGTGCAGATAATCGAGATACGTTCTTCTTCATAAAAGTTGACCCTGACATTATTGGTTTAGCGTTTTTTAACATACAGTTGTTAAGGTTTATAACAATTATATTTTATATCTCAACTGATAATGATTATCAATATCAATTGAGAAAAATAAACATAAAAAATGTGGAATAGCATCATTCGTCATTATGGGCTTCTAAGTCCCATGGTTATTTGTATGACTAAAACACGTCCTGAAGTAAAAGTTAAGTAAAAATTATTTTATTTTTCTTAGGATTAGTTATTCTGCCATCGGCTTCCATCGTAGAGGATTCGACAGTGAAAAAAATAATTGGCGGCACTTTTGCGCTACTGCTACTTGCAGGTTGTTCAAGCGAGCCAGACAGGCCTGTAACAAAACAGCGGATGCTAGAGCCTACAGGGCCTGTAACAGCACAAAATACGACATTCCCAAGAACGCCTTTTGATGAGTTTATTCGTGAGTCTGCGGCTCGTTACAGTGTTGATGAAGCTTTAATTAGGGCCATTATTGAGGTCGAATCCAACTTTAGGCCTGAAGTTGTCAGTAAATCAAATGCAATAGGTTTGATGCAGATTAAAGCTTCGACAGCGGGACGTGACGCATATCGTTATCAGGGAAAGTCGGGGGAGCCGAGTTCTCGTGACTTAAAAGATCCACAAAAAAATATTGATATTGGTACAACTTATATTCGTATTTTAAAGGAGCAACATCTTGCTGGAATTAGCCACCCTCAGACATTATATTATGCAACGGTTGTCGCTTATGTGAACGGGGCGGGGGCATTATTAAGAACATTTGATAATGATAAAGGCCGGGCGATTGCAATGATTAACAGCTTATCGCCGGAAGAATTTTATCAACACGTGCAAACAAAGCATCCTGCACCGCAAGCCCCACGCTATTTGTGGAAAGTTAAAAATGCTTACAATGCATTAGCGATGTCTTATTGATATTCCTTCATTAAATATGGGAGCTGCGCGACAATTTCAACGATGCCGTTGATAACAAATTGCACTCCCATACAGATTAATAAGAACCCCATCACCCGAGCGATTGCATCAATACCGCTATTACCTAACCACCTCATAATCGAAGTTGCGCCTTTTAAACCAATCCAAACGATAAAGCTTGCAATAAAAAAGGTGATAACGGGGGCGACTTTTAAAACCCATGGAGCGAAACTAACATTACTTTGTAATGATGCAGTGGAGCTGATGATCATGGCGATAGTACCAGGGCCAGCTGTACTCGGCATCGCAAGGGGAACAAAAGCAATACTAGGGGATTCTTGGCGTTTTTTGGGAACATTCGGGTCATCAAGGGCATTGGTAGTCGGGTCTTCCCCAACATCACTGCTAGGAAACAGCATGCCAAAGCCAATAAATGCCACAATTAACCCACCTGCAATTCTAAGACCTGGTATTGATATTCCAAATGTATTCATAACTAACTGGCCTGCATAAAAAGCGATAGTCATAATTGCGAACACATAAATAGAAGCCAATAATGATTGATGGTCACGCTGCTCTTTTGTCATATTAGCAGAAATACTTAACATGACCGCAATAGCAGTTAAAGGGTTGGCAAGAGGAAGTAGTAGCACAAGACCAATACCAACGGCTTGAAATAGCTCAAAAAAATTTGTCATGGAAGTTTGATTCAAGCTCCTGATTAATGTAAATAAAACACCTTATCTCAAATGATAGCAAAATTTCTTATAGATCTGTAGGTTAGCATTTATAGCTAGAGGGATACTTTATGAAAGGGGACGATTACAGTACTGATGGGTAAGAATTAACATCAACTATCATTTATTAGCTTGAAGATAATTGGAGTTGTTCACATTAACTGTGGATAACAATGGCCTTCATCTGTGAATAACTTACTTTATTTATTAAATAACAATTGGATACTGAGTTGTGGTAAAAGTATTCAATTTTTACAGGAAAAAAAAAACCTTTTTATAGGGGGATAAAAAGGTTAAGGGCATTTCGTAACAGGTTGTCTTTAAGTTGATATGGAATGTAGTATATCTGCTGCAATGTTATTTACTGATAATTTATGTAAATTCATTAAAAGAATTCAATGTAATAGGCAACCAAAGAGTAAAAAAATATGTTAAACGGAATCAACCACTTAACGTTAGCTGTAACTGATTTAGATAAAAGTATTGGTTTTTATCAATCACTACTTGGTATGAAGTTACATGCGAGTTGGAAAAAGGGCGCCTATATATCCTGTGGCGACTTATGGTTATGTCTATCATTAGATACAACTCGCCAATTTTCGTCCCCAGAAAAAACGGATTACACACACTATGCCTTTAACGTTGATGCGAAAGACTTTCTTATCGTTGTTGATCGGCTAATGCAAGCGAATGTCATTGTCTGGAAAGAAAATAAAAGTGAAGGAGATTCTTTTTATTTTCTTGATCCAGATGGCCACAAATTAGAATTACATGTAGGCGGTTTATTACAACGCTTAAAGAGCTGCCAAGAAAAACCGTATGAAGAAATGAAATTTTATTAAAAAAGTCATGGATTTCTTTACAAAGGATTTTTAATTTTAAAAATAGCTTTACGCAGAGTTGTATATCCTATTTTCAGTTAATTTTGAGTAATAGGAAAAAGAATGAAAAAACTTATAGCGACATTAGCCGGGGCGTCTATGCTATTAGTTTTGGCAGCCGCCATGTTACTAATCGTTTTTCCTCAGCAGTGGAAGCAAAGCATTTATCCGAATATATCCCAAGTCTTACCAACATCGCTCAGTGCTATTTTACCGCAGGGTTTAGCCAGTAATGATATTTGTAATAGCTTAGAGGATAACCTGCAAAGTTTTACTGATTATCTTAAAGTGAATCAGGACATTGTTGATGTAAAGGGAATGAATAGCTTAGATGAACAACTTGCCAATATTCAAACCAGAATTGATTCTATGCCCAGTGATGTGCGAAATTTAGTTTGCCAGCAAGAATATAGTAAACTAGAAGGTTTAAAGAGTGTGTTTTCCTTAAGTCCCAATAACTAATTATTTTTGTCGTTAATATCACTCCTCTATATGTTCCTCCACTCAAATTTATATATTCATTTATGGTATGTTAATAGCATCATTTTGGCTTGTAGGTAACATGATGAATATATTTAAATTACCATTATTGAATTGGTTAGTCGCTAATGGGGTAGCTGTATATTTTCTTTCCAAGCAAGGTCTTTTAGATTGGACGTTTTCTGGTTGGATGGGGATCTTAGGTATCTTAGTGGCACTTGAAAGTGTCAGTTGGGTCGCGACAAGCCTTTATTATTTTTATAAACATAAAACATCACCAAATCCTACGGTTAAGGCAACGCATTTAGTGACTAACGGGCCTTACCGATTTTCACGTAATCCAATGTATTTAGCTTTCACATCAATGAGCTTGGCTTTAGCTTTCTTCTCGCACTCTTTTTATTTCTTGATAGCGGGTTTGGTCTTTTGGTTAATTACCGACTTGTACACTATTCCGCAAGAAGAGCGATTTTTAGCGGAAAAATTCAATGAAGAGTGGGAGCGTTATCGCAAGCAGACACGACGTTGGCTATAATGACTAAAGAATTAGTCGTATCCAGTGGATCGCATTGGTATCGGCTTTCTTTCGCAAAAAAAGAGAAACTATTTCCTGCATTAGATAGCTTATTCGCCATTTAATCGGGAAGGTGTTGATTTTTCAGATGAAGAATAACAATTAGCGGCATTACGCTATCGCCATAAAATAGGTCTGTGTTATCATTAGTAGTTGAGTTACTCACGATGTAACGAAATAGGGCGCTTAAGCTGCCCATATTTGTGTACATATCTTGCATAGTGAAGTGAGAAATCGTTAGTAACGTATTGATTTATAACTTTGGAATAATCAAGCAAGTGATCTTTCGTGTGGGTCACCACTGCTGATAAGGATTTTTTAATGCCTGTTATTACTCTTCCTGATGGAAGTCAGCGTCAGTTTGACCATCCCGTTTCAGTGATGGATGTTGCTCGTGACATCGGAGCGGGTTTAGCTAAAGCCTGTATCGCGGGTCGAATTAATGGTGAACGTGTTGATGCATGTGAAATAATTGAACATGATGCAAACGTGTCCATTATTACGAGCAAGGATGAAGACGGACTCGAAATTATTCGTCACTCTTGTGCTCACCTGTTAGGCCATGCCATCAAGCAATTATGGCCAAATACGAAAATGGCGATTGGTCCTACTATCGACAATGGTTTTTACTATGATGTCGATTTAGACCACATGCTGACGCAGGAAGACTTGGAAAAGCTTGAAAAGCGTATGCTTGAGCTTGCCAAAACAGATTATGAGGTGGTGAAAAAACGTGTTTCTTGGAGCGAAGCTCGTGAAACTTTCGTTGCCCGTGGCGAAGACTATAAAGTTGAAATTTTAGATCAAAATATTAGTCAAGATGACCGCCCAGGTTTATATCATCACGAAGAATATGTTGACATGTGTCGCGGTCCACACGTACCAAACATGCGTTTTTGCCACCATTTTAAATTACAGAAAGTGGCTGGCGCATACTGGCGTGGTAACAGCGATAACAAAATGCTGCAACGTATTTACGGCACCGCATGGGCTGATAAAAAACAATTAGCAGCCTATTTATTACGTTTAGAAGAAGCAGCTAAGCGTGACCACCGTAAAATTGGTAAACAATTAGATTTATACCATATGCAAGAAGAAGCGCCGGGTATGGCTTTCTGGCATAATGACGGTTGGACAATTTTCCGTGAACTGGAAACCTTTGTACGCACTAAACTGAAGGCCTATAATTATCAGGAAGTGAAAGGGCCATTTATGATGGACCGCGTATTATGGGAAAAAACAGGTCACTGGGATAACTATAAAGATGCCATGTTCACGACTTCATCTGAAAACCGTGAATATTGTGTCAAACCAATGAACTGCCCGGGTCACGTACAGATTTTCAACCAAGGTTTGAAATCATATCGTGACTTACCATTGC
Organism: Providencia sp. PROV076; assembly: GCF_028483405.1. Lineage (NCBI taxonomy): Bacteria > Pseudomonadati > Pseudomonadota > Gammaproteobacteria > Enterobacterales > Morganellaceae > Providencia > Providencia sp. PROV076. The sequence continues at coordinate 39,726 of NZ_JAMPRR010000005.1, forward strand.
GCATGGCAGAATTTGGTAGCTGTCACCGTAATGAGCCATCAGGTGCGTTGCACGGCTTAATGCGTGTGCGTGGCTTTACTCAGGATGATGCACATATCTTCTGTACTGAAGAGCAAATCTTAAGTGAAGTAACCAGCTGTATTGAAATGATTTATGATGTTTATGCAACTTTCGGTTTCGAAAAAATTGTTGTAAAACTATCAACTCGCCCTGAAAAACGTATCGGCACTGACGATATGTGGGACAGAGCGGAAGAAGATTTGGCTAATGCCCTGAAATCAAAAGGTATTGAATTTGAATACCAACCAGGTGAAGGTGCATTTTATGGTCCGAAAATCGAGTTTACGCTGTATGACTGCCTTGACCGTGCATGGCAATGTGGTACTGTCCAGTTAGACTTCTTCTTGCCGGGCCGTTTAACAGCTTCCTATGTAGGTGAAAATAACGAACGTATCGTTCCTGTGATGATCCACCGTGCTGTGTTAGGTTCACTAGAACGCTTCATTGGTATCTTAACAGAAGAGTATGCGGGCTTTTTCCCAACATGGTTAGCACCACAGCAAGTGGTCGTAATGAACATTACTGATAGTCAAGCAGACTATGTTCAAGAATTAGTTAGCAAGCTGCAAAGTGTTGGCATTCGTGCGAAAGCGGACTTACGTAACGAGAAAATCGGCTTTAAGATCCGTGAACACACGCTGCGTCGCGTCCCTTACATGTTAGTATGTGGTGATAAAGAAGTTGAATCAGGTAAAGTTGCTGTACGTACCCGTCGTGGTAAAGACTTAGGTAGCCTTGATGTCAACGAATTCATGACAAAACTGCTTGAAGAGATCCGCAGTCGTCAACTCAATCAGATGGAGGAATAAGGTATTAAAGGCGGAAAAAAACTCCCAACGGCGCGTCCAAATCGTATTAACGATGAAATTCGCGCAACAGAAATCCGTGTCACTGGTTTAGACGGTGAACAACTTGGCGTAATGAGTGTGCGTGAAGGCCTCTTTAAAGCAGAAGAAGCTGGTGTCGATTTAGTCGAAATCAGCCCAAATGCCGAGCCGCCAGTTTGTCGTATCATGGACTACGGTAAATATCTTTATGAGAAGAGTAAGTCTCAAAAAGAACAAAAGAAAAAACAAAAAGTTGTTCAAGTGAAGGAAATTAAATTCCGTCCAGGAACAGACGAAGGCGACTACCAAGTTAAACTACGTAGTTTAATTCGCTTTTTGGAAGACGGTGACAAAGCTAAAGTAACACTGCGTTTTCGTGGTCGCGAAATGGCTCACCAACAGATTGGCTTAGAAGTGCTTAACCGCATCAAAACCGATCTGGATGAACTGGCATCAGTTGAATCATTCCCATCAAGGATTGAAGGACGCCAGATGATCATGGTATTGGCACCAAAGAAAAAATAATTAAGCCAGTATGGTTATAGCGAAGTATTGCTAGAGTCTAGCAGCGCTCATTTGGGCGCTGCTTCTCTGTTTTATTCGTGATGAAAAATTTTATTATTGATGAAAGTAATGCCATACCAGCTAAGGTAATCGGTATATTTAACGTCTTGTTATTTTCTTCATTAATGAATCAAAGTAATTGTGTCAAAGCGATAATTGGCCTCAAAAGCCAAGTTTTCAAACAGTTCAGAATGATTTATTGCAAGAATTACTTGAGTAATCCAGCAAGAAGCATTAAAATCCGCGGTCGAATCACTTTGTCAGCGCATAGCGCATTAGGGCAAACTAAGAATATCGTACATGCGTCAAGTAGTAACTATTGAGTGACGGGTGTATTTGCTTGAGAGAAGCAAATCTCTTTATCCAATTGGAGGAATGAAGTATTAAAGGCGGAAAAAGAATCCCAACAACACGTCCAAATCGTATCAATGATGAAATTCGTGTTCCAGAGGTCCGTTTAACAGGTTTAGACGGTGAACAGTTAGGCATCATGAGCGCACGCGAAGCGCTTGAAAAAGCTGAAGAAGCAGGTGTAGACCTCGTTGAAATCAGCCCAAATGCTGAACCGCCAGTTTGTCGTATCATGGATTACGGCAAATTCCTTTATGAGAAGAGCAAATCTCAAAAAGAGCAAAAAAAGAAACAAAAAGTTGTTCAGGTGAAGGAAATTAAATTCCGCCCTGGTACAGATGAAGGTGATTATCAGGTCAAACTACGCAACCTGACTCGCTTTCTAGAAGATGGTGATAAAGCTAAAGTTACGCTGCGTTTTCGCGGTCGTGAAATGGCTCACCAGCAGATCGGTCTGGAAATGCTTAACCGCATCAAAGCTGATCTGGAAGAGCTGGCATCCGTGGAATCTTTCCCTTCAAGAATTGAAGGACGTCAGATGATCATGGTGCTGGCACCGAAGAAGAAATAATTAGGCCTGCAAGTAATATTCGTTTATAGCAATATAGATGTTATTCGCCTAATTAATTCGTAGTTAATCACAATGCGAAGTTGGAAATAAAAGAAATGCCAAAGATTAAAACTGTACGTGGCGCAGCAAAGCGCTTTAAAAAAACTGCAGGCGGTGGCTTTAAGCGTAAGCATGCAAACCTTCGTCATATTCTGACTAAAAAGTCAACTAAGCGTAAACGCCATTTACGTCCGAAAGGAATGGTATCTAAGGGCGATCTGGGTCTGGTAGTAGCCTGCCTGCCTTACGCATAAGTAAACAATTTAGTTAATTAAGATAAAAGACGATAGGAGATAGCTATGGCTCGCGCAAAACGTGGTGTAATCGCACGTGCACGTCACAAAAAAATTCTGAAGCAGGCGAAAGGTTACTATGGTGCACGTTCACGTGTTTACCGCGTAGCGTTTCAGGCGGTAATTAAAGCTGGTCAATACGCTTACCGTGACCGCCGTCAACGTAAACGTCAGTTCCGTCAACTGTGGATCGCACGTATCAACGCTGCGGCTCGTCAGAACGGTCTGTCTTACAGCCGTTTCATCAATGGCTTGAAAAAAGCTTCAATTGAAATCGACCGTAAGATCTTAGCAGACATCGCAGTTTTCGATAAAGCAGCATTCACTGCTTTAGTAGAAAAAGCGAAAGGCGCTTTAGCTTAATTGTTTGCTTGAAAAGAGGAGGGTAACTTCCTCTTTTCATTTATAGTTATTTGTGTTAATACTTTAGATACAGTCAGTTATTGAGAGTTAGTTACATGCATTCTGTTATTTTTCGTTTCTTTTTTTACTTTAGCACCTGAATATCGGGGGCTTTTGCGCGTAAATAGAAAGAAGAAATGAAAGATTACGCTAAAGCCTCCTTAGGGAGGCTTTTTTGTTTCTAGTTTTAGATTAAGTAAAGTAAAATCAGTTAAGTATTCATTCATTACCAAATGGAATGTGAAGCTTAATATATATAGTGAATAACTAGCAAAAAGACCAATTGGTCATAAAGGGGAAACAATGCCACATCTCGCTGAGTTGGTTGCACAGGCAAAAGCAGCCATTGAACAGGCCCAAGATGTTGCTACGTTGGAATCAGTGCGTGTTGAATATTTAGGCAAGAGCGGCCATTTCACACTACAGATGAAAACGTTGCGTGAACTGCCTGCTGAGGAACGTCCAGCAGCAGGGGCTGTGATAAATGAAGCTAAAGTACAGGTTCAAGATGCTCTGAACGCCCGTAAGGACGCGATGCAAGCTGAAATCCTTAATGCACGTCTGGTATCAGAAAAAATTGACGTGTCATTACCAGGGCGTCGAATGGAAAATGGTGGGTTACACCCAGTGACCCGTACAATTCAGCGAATTGAAGAATTTTTTGGCGAATTAGGTTTCTCTGTTGAAACAGGCCCAGAAATCGAAGATGACTATCATAACTTTGATGCGCTAAATATTCCTGCTCACCACCCTGCGCGTGCAGACCACGATACTTTTTGGTTTGATGCAAAACGCTTATTGCGTACGCAAACATCAGGTGTACAAATCCGTACAATGAATGGTCAACAACCACCGATTCGTATCATTGCCCCGGGTCGTGTATATCGTAATGATTACGACCAAACGCATACACCTATGTTCCATCAAACAGAAGGCCTGATTGTTGATAAAGATATCAGCTTTACCAATCTAAAAGGCACATTGCATGATTTCTTGAATAACTTCTTTGAAGAGGAAGTTCAAGTACGTTTTCGACCATCATATTTCCCATTCACCGAACCTTCAGCGGAAGTTGATGTTATGGGTAAAAATGGTAAATGGTTAGAAGTATTAGGCTGCGGAATGGTTCATCCAAATGTATTGCGTAATGTAGGTATTGACCCTGAAGTCTACTCTGGATTTGCCTTTGGTATGGGGATGGAGCGCTTAACAATGCTACGTTACGGTGTTTCTGACCTACGTGCATTCTTCGAAAATGATCTTCGTTTCCTCAAACAGTTTAAATAAGGCGGGTCTATCTCATGAAATTCAGTGAACTATGGTTACGCGAATGGGTAAATCCGGCGATCAGTAGTGAAGCATTATCTGACCAAATCACGATGGCGGGTTTGGAAGTTGATGGTGTAGATGCAGTTGCTGGCCAATTTCACGGCGTTGTTGTTGGTGAAGTGGTTGAGTGTGGTCAACACCCAAATGCAGACAAACTGCGCGTTACAAAAGTTAACGTAGGCGGTGAGCGTTTATTAGATATCGTCTGTGGTGCACCAAACTGCCGTCAAGGCTTAAAAGTTGCTGTTGCAACGGTTGGTGCGGTATTACCGGGTGATTTTAAAATTAAAGCGGCAAAACTACGTGGCGAGCCTTCTGAAGGTATGCTGTGTTCTTATTCTGAGCTGGGTATTTCTGATGACCACAGCGGAATTATTGAATTGCCTCTAGATGCCACTATCGGTACCGATATTCGTGAATATCTAAAACTTGATGATAATGCGATTGAAATCAGCATTACACCTAACCGTGCAGATTGCTTAAGTATTCTTGGGGTTGCACGTGATGTCGCTGTTATTAATAAATTAGCGTTGAATGAGCCTGCTATTAATACAGTATCCGTGACCACAAAAGACACTTTCCCAATTCGAGTAGAAGCACCTAATGCGTGCCCACGTTTCTTAGGCCGTGTGATCAAAAATATTGATGTGTCAGCGCCAACGCCATTGTGGATGAAAGAAAAGTTGCGCCGTGGTGGCGTCCGTTCTATTGACGCGGTTGTGGATATTACCAACTACGTCTTATTAGAATTGGGTCAGCCTCAACACGCTTATGATCTAGACCGTTTAGATGGTGCTATTGTTGCTCGCATGGCAAAAGAAGGGGAGAAACTGGTTCTCCTTGATGGCAGTGAAGCAACGCTAAAATCAGACACATTAGTGATTGCTGATGAATCAAAAGCACTGGGGATTGCAGGTATTTTTGGCGGTGAACACTCAGGTGTTAATACGGAAACCAAAAATATTTTATTAGAGTGTGCATTCTTCGACCCATTATCGATCACAGGTCGTGCACGTAATTACGGTTTGCACACTGATGCATCTCACCGTTTTGAGCGTGGTGTTGACCCTCAATTACAGTTTAAAGCGATTGAACGTGCTACTGCGCTAATTGTTGAGATTTGTGGTGGTGAAGTCGGTGAAATTATTGATGTAACCAGTGAACAGCATTTACCAAAAGCCGCAAATATTAAACTGACGCGCAATAAATTAGACCGTTTGATTGGTCACTTTATTGAAGATGAGTTAGTTACTGATATTTTGACGCGTTTAGGGTGCAAAGTCACTGTTTCTGCTAATACATGGGATGTTGTCGCCCCAAGTTGGCGCTTCGATATGCAAATCGAAGAAGACTTAGTGGAAGAAGTCGCTCGTGTTTATGGTTATAACAGCATCCCTGATGTGCCATTACGTGCTGATTTGACCATGACTAATCACAAAGAAGCTAACCTACCTTTAAAACGTATTAAAGCAATGTTAGTTGACCGTGGTTATCAAGAAGCAATCACTTATAGTTTTGTTGACCCTAAAGTTCAAGCTTTACTGCACCCACAACAAGATGCGTTGCTTTTACCTAACCCGATTTCTGTTGATATGTCAGCGATGCGTTTATCGTTACTGACTGGTTTATTAGGAACCGTTGTCTATAATCAGAATCGTCAGCAAAATAGAATTCGTTTATTTGAGACAGGTCTGCGCTTTATTCCTGATAATCAAGCAGAATATGGGATCCGTCAGGAACCAATGCTTGCAGGGGTGATTACAGGCAATAGATTTGAAGAACATTGGTCATTAGATAAACAAGTTGTTGACTTCTTTGACTTAAAAGGTGATCTTGAAGCTGTTTTTGAATTGACTGGGAAACTAAATCAAATTACATTTAAATCTGAGGCACATCCTGCATTGCATCCAGGTCAAAGTGCTGGGATTTATCTGGAAAATGAACACATTGGCTTTATTGGTGTGGTTCACCCAGAATTAGAACGCAAACTCGATTTAAATGGTCGTACGGTGGTGTTTGAGGTTCGTAGTGATGCGATAGCACAACGTGTTATTCCTGAAGCTAAGGCGATTTCGCGCTATCCATCGAACCGCCGTGACATCGCTGTTGTCGTGCCAGAAGATGTGGCTGCTGCTGAAGTTTTAGCAGAGTGTAAAAAAGTTGGCATAAATCATATAGTTGGCATAAACTTATTTGATGTGTACTGTGGTGAAGGAATAGCAGATGGCTATAAGAGCCTTGCTATCAGTCTTGTCTTCCAGGATACCCAGCGTACTATGGAAGAAGAAGAGATCACTGCTACCGTTGATCTGTGTATTGCTGCGTTAAAACAGCGATTCCAAGCCTCCTTGAGGGACTAAACCTATGGCGCTTACTAAAGCTGAAATGTCAGAAAATTTGTTTGAAAAACTGGGTGTTAGCAAACGTGATGCTAAAGACCTTGTCGAAACTTTCTTTGAAGAGGTTCGCCTTTCCTTAGAAAATGGTGAGCAAGTAAAATTATCTGGATTCGGTAACTTTGATTTACGTGATAAAAATCAACGTCCCGGACGTAACCCAAAAACTGGGGAAGATATTCCAATTACTGCACGCCGTGTTGTTACTTTCCGCCCAGGCCAAAAATTAAAAAGCCGTGTAGAAAAAGCAACGCCGAAAGAGTAATTATATCGTTTGATATGAAAAAAGACCGCCTAGGCGGTCTTTTGTTTTTGGGTCACACAAATTGTTTTAGTTCTCTATCTATTAGCGTCGTAAGAAGTTTATTCGCGTAATCATGAAGAGCTCTTTCTTCCATCATGAATGTAGTTTGTTTCGCTTTACTTAATTTATTGAAATTATTTTCTTCATCAGCTGTTCTTTTATTTGATGACAACCCTCCGCCAATAGCTATGGCAATATTCTCTGGTTCCATTTTGTTTTCTTTTGAATGCATAGCAATTTTAACAAACAGTGGCATACAAATTTGTAGATGCAATGGTAGTTCTAGCTGCTCAGGTAATCTTTCATCCGCATTGTTTTTGGCTATCCGTAAAATTTTATCTCGCTTGTTCGGCGCCATATTTTTAACATGTTCTTTTGTTTCATTTTCTTGATGGATTGATTCCTTATATTTATTAATTCTTTAAGTTTGTGTTCTTCATTTGGCTGCTTGATTAATATTTTGTTTCGTAATGCTTTAATCGCACCAGTAAGTTCATCTTGCGTCAAGTGATTATCTTCTAGTGCTTGTTGACTAAAGCTTGGGTTATTGGTGAGTTTCACTAAAAGATTAGATATCTTAGTACTAGCACCGCTCTTCCTGAAGATACCTTCTTGTTTAATATGTGTCGGGCTACTTAGTAAATCAAAAATCATCGTATTCATGGAATGAAATTCTGTTTTTTTATCCTCGGGTACGTCAGGATACTGGTTGATTAATTTCTGATTTTTTAAGTAGATCCTTTCGGCATCACAAGCCTCTTTTTTAACTGAGCTATGGTTTGACAAATTACTTATTTTAAGTCCGCTGTATTTCTGGGGCTGCTCAGTATGAACTGGGACAAGATGTTGATTTACAGAGTCGGCAGGGGGGGGGTTATTGACAGATAGTGGTAAGCTTGTAGTATTTTTAACGTATACTGGGTTATCTATAATCTTAATTTTATCAAAGATATGTCTTAGCATGAATGTGAATTTTTGATAAGTAGATATAAAAAAATTCATTCCTGTATTTTTAATGGCCTTTATCGAATGAGTAAAAGACGTATTTTTTCTTTGCTCAGACGATTGTGCTTTATTAGGGTGTATAGTATTTGCATCATTATTTATTTTAGAAAAAATCATATGTATTACTCCAAAGTAAAAAAATCAAAATGAGTTTAGATTCATTCATATGCTATCTCTTACATAAAAAGCTATAATTCCTTAACCTAATGAAAAAACATTTATTATCATGATAACTAACCAACTGGAGCGTTTGAAAAATATACAGAAGGTAACAGATTTACGCTTGATTATTATGGTGGTTATCAGTCTGTGTATCGTATCCGTTTTTTACCTTTGTGTTGGGGAAATATGGTATTGGCCAAACCAATTGGTAGGGGAAAGTGCCCAGCTTTTTGTTTGGCAAATTCGTTTTCCACGCCTATTAGCCGTGATAATTGTCGGTGCTTCTCTTGCAGTCACAGGCGCTATCATGCAAGCCTTATTTGAGAACCCATTAGCCGAACCAGGATTATTGGGAGTAAGCAATGGTGCGGGTGTTGCTGTGGTATTTACGGTACTATTGTCTTCAGGCGTGACGCATTATTGGCTATTAAGTATTAGCTCAATTATGGGAGCACTATTTTTTACTTCCATATTGCTCTATTTTGCTCGTCGTAAGAACTTGAATAACTCCAGTTTATTGCTTGTCGGTGTTGCACTCGGTGTGATTAGTGGTGCCTGTATGACATGGATGGTGTATATGAGCAGTAATCTTGATTTGCGACAGTTATTGTATTGGATGATGGGAAGTTTTAGTGGGATTGGTTGGCACCAAATTGGCCTTGTTATTGGCTGTTTACCATTTTTAATTTGGGCACTTTTTCAAGGAAATATACTAAATTATCTTTCATTGGGAACGGTACAAGCCTATCAATTAGGTATCTCAATTCATAAATGGCGCGTTATATTAATTATTATTAGTGGTGTATTAATTGGTCTTAGTGTGGCGATAGCAGGGGCAATAAGTTTTATTGGTTTAGTTATTCCTCATATATTGAGATTAAGCGGTTTAACAGATAACCGCGTATTATTAATTGGTTCTGCTGTGGCGGGGGCGTTAGGGTTATTAACTGCAGATTTACTGTCTCGGTTATTAATTGCCAATGCTGAAGTTCCTATTGGTGTTATTACGGCAACGCTAGGGGCACCGATATTTATTTTCTTGTTAATTCGTCACCAACAATGGCGGTAAAAGTGATGGATAATAAACTGATTATTGATATTAAAAATATTACCATCGATACTCGACTAGTTAATGTTTCAACTCAAGTGCTGGCTGGACAACAAATTCATCTATTGGGTGCTAATGGTGCGGGGAAAAGCACATTGTTAGCTGCAATAAGTGGCTATTTACCTGTGGATGGCGATATTTTAATAGGTGGAAAAAGTATACGGCAGTATCGTATTGCTCAATTGAGCCAACAACGTGCTTATCTTTCACAATTGGTTAACTCCCCCCCTATACTTAAAGTTTTTCAATATGTTGGCCTGTTTTCGCCTAACACTATATTTTCTACAGGTATTTTTGAACGATTATGTACAGACTTTCAACTCACATCACTATTAAGTAAGCCTATTAGCCAACTTTCTGGTGGAGAATGGCAGAGAGTTCGAATTATAGCTGCATTTTTGCAGGTCTGGGACAGCCAGCAATGCGAAGGAAAATTTATATTATTGGATGAGCCAACCAATAATTTAGACATTATTCAGCAATCAATGCTTGATAAATGGATTAAATATTTTTGTGATTGCTTAGGAACCGTTATAATGAGTGGTCATGACCTTAGTCATTCGTATAAAAATGCATCTTGTATTTGGATGATGAAACAAGGGCAGTTAGTTGCAATAGGGAAACCAGAGTGCGTCATGACAGAAAAAAAATTATCTGACATATTTATGTCTGAAATTAAGTTAGCGCACAGCACATCTCACCGAGTATGGCAGGTTATAAATTTAGTCGATGCGCAATGAGTTGTTTGTATCACACCTTTTTGCATGATAATACCGCAATGTTTGCAGGTGTTGAGGTTCGGTTAAAGTATAATTAACTAGAATATTCTATTCACAATGAAAACTAGGCTATAAACAATATGAGCAATTTCTTACCATTTTCAAAACCGGCAATTGGTGATGAAGAGGTCAAAGCAGTAGAAAACGTTCTGCGTTCAGGCTGGATAACAACGGGCCCACAGAATCATCAGCTAGAAGACGATTTTTGTAAGCGCTATGGCTGCAAACATGCAATTGCATTGTCATCAGCAACAGCAGGTATGCATGTTGTATTAATGGCATTGGGTATTGGTCCTGGTGATGAAGTTATTACACCTTCTCAAACTTGGGTGTCAACAATCAATATGATTGAGTTGCTTGGGGCAACACCTGTCATGATTGATGTTGATCGCGACACACTGATGATCCAACCTGAAGCGGTGGAAAATGCGTTAACGGAAAAAACCAAAGCAATTATTCCAGTACACTATGCTGGGGCACCTTGTGATTTAGACGCGTTACGCTTAATTGCTCAAAAAGCGGGTGTGGCTTTAATCGAAGACGCTGCGCATGCCGTTGGTACACGATATAAAAACGAGTGGATTGGTGAAAAGGGAACGTCTATTTTCTCATTTCACGCGATTAAAAACGTGACCTGTGCGGAAGGTGGGTTAGTTGCAACAGACGACGATGAGCTTGCTCAGCGTGTGCGCACACTTAAATTCCACGGCCTAGGCGTTGACGCATTTGATAGGCAAATGCAAGGCCGCAAACCACAAGCTGAAGTTGTTGAGCCCGGTTTTAAATATAATTTGTCTGATATCCATGCCGCAATAGCCGTAGTGCAGCTATCACGAGTAGAGCAATTGAATCAGCGTCGTGCTGAGCTTACGGCTCGTTATCGTGAGTTACTGAAAAACTCCCCTTTACAAATGTTGAGTGTCCCTAGTTACTCACATTTACATGCGAATCACTTATTTATGGTACGTGTTGATAAAGCCGAATGTGGCATTGATCGCGATACATTCATGGAAAAATTGAAAGAGCATGATATTGGAACAGGGTTGCATTTTCGCGCTGCACATACTCAAAAATATTATCGCGAAAAATATCCTGAATTAGTTTTACCAGAATCAACATGGAATAGCGCCACATTGTGTTCGTTACCTTTATTTCCCGATATGACTGATGCAGATGTTGAACGGGTTGTTAAAGCTGTAGAAGCAGTTCTTTTGGAGTCAAAATAGTGTCACACGCAGATGAATTTGATGAGATTAAAAAAGTCTCAGTAGTAATCCCTGTCTATAATGAAGAGCAGAGCTTACCACAGTTATTGGAACGTACTATTAAGTCATGTAAACAATTAACTCAATCCTATGAATTAATTCTAGTTGATGATGGTAGTAGCGATCGTTCAGCACAAATGCTTACAGAAGCAGCGGAAAATCCTGATAACCACGTCATTGCAATTATTTTAAACCGCAATTACGGTCAACATTCTGCTATTATGGCGGGCTTTAACCAAGCTGATGGCGACTTAGTGATTACTTTGGATGCAGACTTACAAAATCCACCAGAGGAAATCCCACGTTTAGTCCAAACTGCAATGCAAGGTTATGATGTAGTTGGTACGCGCCGTGCGAATCGCCAAGACTCTTGGTTTCGCAAAACAGCCTCTAAAATGATTAATGCGATGATCACGAAAGCAACTGGGCGTTCAATGGGCGATTACGGTTGTATGCTTCGTGCATACCGTCGTCATATCATTCAAGCGATGTTGCAGTGCCATGAAAGAAGTACATTTATTCCTATTTTAGCAAATACATTTGCACGTAGAACCATTGAAATTGATGTAGCGCATGCAGAACGTGAGTTTGGTGATTCTAAATACAGCTTTATGAAGCTGATTAATTTAATGTATGACTTATTAACTTGCCTAACTACGGCACCACTGCGTTTATTGAGTGTTGTCGGAAGTGTTATCGCGATTGGCGGTTTTTTATTAGCGGTATTGTTAATTGCATTGCGTTTAATTTTTGGCGCAGAGTGGGCTGCAGATGGCGTATTCACTCTGTTTGCAGTACTCTTTATGTTTATTGGTGCGCAATTTGTTGCCATGGGGCTACTGGGCGAATACATCGGTAGGATCTACAATGATGTGCGCGCGAGACCTCGTTATTTTATTCAAAAAGTCGTTGGAGCAGATGCGAAATCCGACAAAAATCAGGAAGAAGACTAATGAAAGCTATTGTTTTTGCCTATCATGATATTGGCTGCGTAGGGCTAAAAGCGCTTGAAAAAGCAGGTTTTGATATCCAAGCAGTGTTTACACACACTGATGACCCAAATGAAAACCACTTTTACTCCTCAGTTGCGCGTTTAAGTGCTGACATGGAACTTCCTGTTTTTGCGCCTGAAAACGTTAATCACCCATTGTGGATTGAACGTATTCGCGAAATGAAACCCGATGTCATTTTCTCTTTCTACTATCGTGATATGTTAAGTGAAGAGCTGTTAGCTATCGCGCCTAAAGGTGCGTTTAATCTACATGGCTCATTGCTACCTAAATATCGCGGCCGTGCACCTATTAATTGGGCATTATTAAAAGGTGAAAGCGAAACAGGTGTAACCTTACATAAAATGGTCGCTAAGGCAGATGCTGGCGATATCATTGCTCAAGAAAAAGTGGTTATTACCGATACAGACACTAGCCTGACTTTACATGCGAAAGTCCGTGAAGCAGCGGAAGTTTTATTGGATAAAACACTGCCATTAATCGAAGCAGGTAGTTACAAAGCCGTTGCGCAAGATGAAAGCCAAGCAACGTACTTTGGTCGTCGTACCGCTGAAGATGGCTTGATTAACTGGAACAACAGCGCAAAAGAAGTTAACTGCTTGATTCGTGCAGTGACTGAACCTTATCCAGGTGCGTTCACTTATTTAGGTGCACGTAAAATGGTTATCTGGCGCGCACGCGTTTTAGATGACAACCAAGGTAAACCAGCAGGTACGGTACTTTCGAGTGACCCACTGCGTATCGCTTGTGGCCAAGGTGCTATCGAAGTTGTTAGCGGCCAAAGTGAGACAGGTTTATATATGCAAGGTAACCGCCTTGCTAACGAAATGGGGATTGTGACTGATGTCCGCGTTGGTGCGAAACCAACAGCACAAGTTAAGCGTCGCACACGTGTTCTTATTTTAGGTGTGAATGGCTTTATTGGTAACCATTTAACAGAACGCCTGTTAAAAGATGGCAACTACGATATCTATGGTATGGATATCGGCTCTTCTGCAATTGAGCGTTTCATTGGTAACCCACGTTTCCACTTTATTGAAGGTGACGTTAGCATCCATACAGAATGGATTGAATACCACATCAAAAAATGTGATGTTATTCTCCCTCTGGTTGCGATTGCGACGCCAATTGAATATACCCGTAACCCACTACGCGTTTTCGAATTAGACTTTGAAGAAAACTTGAAAGTTGTACGTTACTGCGTGAAATATAACAAACGTATCATCTTCCCATCGACATCTGAAGTTTATGGTATGTGTGATGATAAAGAGTTTGATGAAGATGAGTCACGTTTAATTGTTGGTCCAATCAATAAACAACGTTGGATTTACTCAGTTTCTAAACAATTACTTGACCGAGTGATTTGGGCATACGGTGCGAAAGAAGGTTTGAAATTCACCTTATTCCGTCCATTCAACTGGATGGGACCTCGCTTAGATAGCTTGAATTCTGCACGTATTGGTAGCTCACGCGCTATTACTCAGTTAATTCTAAACTTAGTTGAAGGCTCGCCAATTAAACTGGTTGACGGTGGCGCACAAAAACGTTGCTTTACAGATATTAAAGACGGTATCGAAGCATTGTTCCGTATCATCGAAAATAAAGATGGTAAATGTGATGGCCAGATCATCAATATCGGTAATCCAACAAATGAAGCGAGTATTCGTGAATTAGCAGAAATGTTGTTGGAAAGCTTCGAAAAACACCCACAACGTGGAAAATTCCCTCCATTTGCGGGCTTCCGTGAAATCGAAAGCAGCAGCTATTATGGCCAAGGGTATCAAGATGTTGAACACCGTAAACCAAGTGTTGAAAATGCACGTCGTTTACTTGATTGGGTTCCAACTATCGATATGAAAGATACCATTGAAGAAACATTAGATTTCTTCTTACAAGGTGCAGTTGAAGAGTTAGGTAATAAAGACTAATGAAAAAAGTTGGCTTGAGAATTGATGTGGACACCTACCAAGGTACTTTAAAAGGGGTTCCACAGTTACTCAAAGTGCTCAAAGAGCATAATATTCAGGCCAGCTTTTTCTTCAGTGTAGGACCCGATAACATGGGGCGCCATTTATGGCGCCTTTTGCGTCCTAAATTTCTGTGGAAAATGCTTAGGTCGAACGCAGCATCCCTTTATGGGTTAGATATCTTATTAGCGGGCACAGCATGGCCGGGTAAAAAAATTGCTAAGGATTTAGGCTACTTGATGAAACAAACTTTGGATGCTGGCCATGAAGTTGGCTTACATGCATGGGATCATCAAGGTTGGCAGGCTAAAGTTGCCAAATGGAGCAAATCACAGCTGACTGAGCAAGTTAAGTTAGGTGTTGATGCGTTAGAGCAAGCCATTGGGCATCGTGTGACTTGTTCGGCCGTTGCTGGTTGGCGAGGTGATGAGCGAGTGTTAGAAGTTAAACAAATGTTTAACTTTGACTACAATAGTGATTGTCGTGGTAAATATCCATTTAGGCCAATTTTAGCCGATGACTCACTTGGGACAGTTCAAATCCCTGTCACACTGCCGACTTACGATGAAGTTGTAGGAACAGTCGTGAGTGATGACGCATTTAATGATTTTATTCTTCAAGCAATTAAAGAAGATCAAGGCGTTCCAGTTTATACTATCCACACAGAAGTGGAAGGAATGTCCAAATCGGAACAATTTTCACAATTATTGGAACGAATTACTCAAGAAGAAATCCAATTCTGTACATTAAGTGAATTACTGCCAGATGATTTGAATTCATTGCCAAAAGGGCGTGTGGTGAGGGCACCATTCCCCGGACGTGAAGGCTGGTTAGGCTGCCAAGAAGAGGAATAAGCAACCTATGTTGAATAACCGAGCGAGCAAAGTAGGAGCCTCTCTGCTGGCTCTTTTTTTTATCTTAACCTATTTGTTGCCGTTAGATAGCCGTTTACTTTGGCAACCAGATGAAACACGATATGCAGAAATTAGCCGTGAAATGTTACAGCGTGGAGATTGGGTTGTTCCTTACATGCTGGATGTGCGTTATTTTGAAAAGCCAGTAGCAGGTTACTGGATAAACAATATTAGCCAAATGATCTTTGGTGAAACTAACTTTGCTGTTCGTTTTGGTTCGGTTTTTTGTATTCTTCTTAGTGCATTACTTGTCTATCGTATGGCAAAAATGATGTGGCGTAATAACCACGTTGCTTATGTTGCAAGCCTCATTTATATCTCGATGTTCTTAGTGTTCTCCATCGGGACCTACAGTGTGCTCGACCCAATGTTGTCCTTATGGATAGCAGCAAGTATGTTTTGTTGCTTATGGGCAATGAAGTCGAGGGAAGTCAAATCTAAATTAGCAGCATGGCTTTGTCTTGGGCTAGCGTGTGGCATGGCATTTATGACTAAAGGCTTCTTAGCCCTCGCTATTCCAGTGATTGTCATGCTTCCTGTCACAATCTACCAAAAGCGGTTCCTTGAGTTACTTAAGTATGGGCCTCTCGCAATCATTTCTGCGGTTATTATCAGCTTGCCATGGGCCTTAGCAGTTGCAAAACAAGAGCCTGATTATTGGCATTATTTCTTTTGGATTGAGCACATTAAGCGTTTCACGGCAGATGACGCTCAGCATATAGCACCGTTTTGGTATTATATTCCAATTATTATTCTTGGCGCGATCCCATGGGCAGGCTTGCTACCGGGTGCGATCATGAAAGGCTGGAAAGAACGGAAATCTAGCCCTGATATGTTTTTCTTGCTGTGCTGGTTTGTTGTCCCAGTCATCTTTTTCAGTATTTCCCGTGGTAAATTACCCACGTATATGTTGCCGTTTATGGCACCACTGGCATTGCTTATGGCGAAGTATGGGGTTGACTGCGTTCGTAATGGTAAAATGAACGCATTGAAAGCCAATGGGGTCATTAATGTTGTATTAGGAATTGCAGCTGTTATAGCGGTAATTGTCGTGAGCACGGTGATCAAAAAGCCACTGTACGAACCTGATGAATGGTCAAAAATGGTATTGGGGGTTGTGGCATTTTCTATCTGGGCGATTATTGGTTACCTATGTACAGTATTAAATGCAAAGTATTGGCTATGGGCAGCATCATGTTCTTTAGCTGTAAGCTTGTGTATTGGTAGTGCTCTACCGAACAACACCATTGATTCTAAATTGCCTCAAAACTTTATTCATCAAAATCATGATCTACTGATGAATAGCAAATATTTGATGGCGAGTAATGTTGGGGTCGCAGCAGGCCTTGCGTGGGAAACGCAAAATTCCAATATCTATTTATACAATAGCAGTGGAGAGCTAAGGTATGGTTTGGAATACCCAGATAGCCAACATCGCTTAATTAAACCAGATCAATTTGCACAGTGGTTAGAAAAAGCACGTAAAGAAGGGCAGGTAACCGTTGTCTTTTTATTAGGCCGTAAAGAAGGGTTACCGGACATTCCTAAACCAGATGAAGTTATTAAAAATTCACGTATGGCGATTGTGGTATACCATCAACAATGATTGCACAACTATTGCTGTTATTGCTGGTTAGCGTTTTGACCTGTGTTGGGCAAGTGGCTCAAAAGCAAGCCGTCGTCAATTGGCAGAGTAATAAAACCAATAAAACAGCATCAGCCCTTCGGTGGCTGGTGCTGGCAGTTTTCATGCTAGGACTTGGCATGTTGTTTTGGCTGAAATTATTGGAAACCATGCCGTTGAGTATTGCTTATCCAATGCTAAGTATTAATTTTGTATTAATTACACTAATTGGCCAGTTTATGTATAAAGAGCAAACAGGGCTTAACCACTGGTTGGGGGTTGTGGCCATTATGTTTGGTATTTTGCTAATGAGTATCAGCGTATGAATAAGGGGTATTTATGGGTGATTGGCAGTGCGTTATTAGTCACAGTCGCTCAACTGAGCTTAAAAGCAGGGGTAGTTGAACTACCCTCATTCACACTTGGCTGGCATTGGCTACAATTTGATTGGTTACTCGCTAATATTGCTAGTTTAGGAATTATTTTTTTAGGGTTAGTTTGTTATGCGTTATCGATGTTATGTTGGCTATTAGCATTAAAATACATAGCATTGAATAAAGCTTACCCGCTTATTAGCCTAAGCTATGTTTTTGTTTATTTATTAGCAGTTTTCTTACCTTGGTTTAATGAACCCGCTACAGGGTTAAAGGCCACTGGTATTGGCTTTATTTTATTAGGGGTATGGCTAATTAGCCGGCCCAATAAATCATCAAGTGATAGAACAGAATAATTTCTTAGTTGCTTATATTATCGTCATCACGCACTATAATATAAGCAAGTTATCGTAATGAGATAGATAAATAAGGTGCTTTATGGTTATTAAAATACAACACCTACCACTATTACTGTGTTTAGTTTTAATTGGTTGTTCATCAACGCCTGTTAAAAGAACGCCACCACCACCGTTAAAAACACAGTTATCAGATCCAATCATGACGATAGCACAATTAAAAGACCAGCTAGAGCAGTGGTATGGCACACCTTATCATTATGGTGGAATGAATCAAAACGGTGTCGATTGTTCCGGCTTTGTCTATCGCACATTTAATGATCGCTTCGCCATTCAACTACCTCGCACAACGGTGGATCAAACTCAATTAGGCACACGTATTGATAAATCTGATTTGATGCCAGGGGATTTAGTCTTCTTTAGGACGGGCTCAGGAGAGAATGGGCTACATGTGGGTATTTACGATACCGATAATACATTCATTCATGCGTCAACGAGTAAAGGGGTGATCCGCTCATCAATGGATAACGTTTATTGGCGAAAAGTGTTTTGGCAGGCAAGGCGCATCTAAATTCACTATTTTATTCAGTGATTATGTTATCTTAAGAGCAAGTTTTGTTTTAAGGATAGCTTAATGTCAACAGTACGTTTACTCATCTCTGGATCCTACGACCCTTGGTTTAACCTTGCGGTTGAAGAAACTATTTTCCGACAAATGCCAACTGACCAACGTGTTATGTTTCTCTGGCGAAATGCTGACACGGTAGTTATAGGGCGTGCGCAGAATCCGTGGAAAGAGTGCAATACTCGAAAAATGGAAGAAGATAATGTCCGTTTAGCCCGGCGTAGCAGTGGCGGTGGCGCTGTTTTTCATGATTTAGGTAACACGTGTTTTACGTTTATGGCAGGAAAGCCGGAGTATGACAAAACGGTTTCTACACAAATTATTGTTGATGGGCTAGCACTTGTCGGTATTAACGCAGAAATATCAGGTCGTAATGATTTAGTCTTAGATACTGAAAGTGGCCCACGAAAAATTTCGGGTTCTGCATACCGAGAAACGAAAGATAGAGGTTTTCACCATGGAACCTTACTGATTAACGCAGATTTAGGTCGCTTAGCAAATTACTTGAATCCAGATCCTAAAAAATTACAGGCAAAAGGGATCACATCTGTACGTTCTCGAGTGGCTAATTTATCTGAGCTTGTCCCCCATATCTCTCATGAAATTGTTTGCGAAGGAATAATTAAGAGTTTTTTTAATTACTTCGGTGAAACGGTCGAAGCAGAGTATATCTCCCCTGAAAAATTACCTGACTTGCCAAATTTTGCAGAAACCTTCGCTAAACAAAGTAGTTGGGAGTGGAATTTTGGACAAGCACCCGCTTTCTCTCACTATTCTGATACCCGTTTTCCTTGGGGAGGAATTGAGTTTCATTTTGATATCGAAAAAGGTGTGATAAATCGCTGCCAGTTTTTTACAGATAGCTTAGACCCATCCCCTTTGGAGTGGTTAAGTGAGCAATTATCGGGTAAAGCCTATCAAACAGAAACGATACGCTCTTTGAGCAAAGAGATGGCCGTTAAATGGCCACAATTGCAGGAGCAGTTAGCTGATTTGGAAAACTGGCTAGTCCATGAGTTAAGTTAAAAAAAGAGCCGATATAATCGGCTCAGACATAGACTACAAAATTGCAAATAACTAATAGGAAGGGACGTTCTAAAATAATCAGTTATGACAGCTACAAGTCATAAAGTTTTTGCATTCAGGTAATTCACCAGATTGGCGAAATTTTGCAGGCGTTGTATCAAAGTGCTTTTTAAAGATACGGGTAAATGTTGCCTGTGAACTGAAGCCATATTGCAATGCGATATCAAGAATAGGTAAGTTGCCTTCACGTAATGATTTGGCCGCTTCTAATAAACGACGTTTACGGACGTATTCGCCAAGCGTGCAACCTTTCATTTCTTTGAAAACACGCTGTAAATGCCATTTTGAATAACCGCTTTTATCGGCAATTGTGTCGATTTTGATGCCTTCATTGCGCTGCAACTGGCTTTCAAGCCATTTAACAATATCGTTGACTACACTTTCTGACATATTTACCTCCTACTCAAGTAGGCTATTGTTCATTAATAACTAATAATAACTCACGAAATTAGAGTCTATTCTTCCTGTTTTTCCGATATATCGATAGGCTAAACGTGCGGTTTTTTAATGAGAATAACTATCAGTACAATAGATGTTGAAAAAATTAACATTTTAAACATTCATCATTGTATGTTTAAAGTTGTTTTAATTCAAGTGATTATATTCTTTTGGTGTTTTGTTTAGGTGATGACAAGACAGACGTCTTATTACGTTCAAGAAAATTGATTAAGCCATTCGAAATTATTAACCAAGTAAATAATTGAAAAATTATTGTTTCATTTATAATCATTTTTCTATAACAATAAACAGGAAATTCCGAGGTAATTGTTTTGGTGGGAGAAGACCATAATTGTATTTCGGGGAGTAATAATCAATAGAATACGGTAAGTATGATGTACTATACTCGTCATATTTCAAGTTGCAGTGTTGTTGACTGCGCTCAGCTCGCCGAATCACATACTCATGTATGCTCATCGGCCTCTCTTCACTTGTCGCCTAGCTGCAACTCGAATTATTTAGAGTATATGTGAGTAGTAGACAATTATGTTATTTCTATACCGCAAAAGCGGTTTATGTTGTTGCTATGAATAAATCAGGTAAAGGGTTCTATGGCAAATTTCATCTCTAGCTTAATCCACTATCTCTGATAGGAAAGGATCCAGAAAATTACCATTAGAAGCCCGTTTATCTTTTTATTATTCTTTTATCAAATACGTGATATAGAAAGAATTTGTTTGCTCCATTCTATTTGTTCTGGTGTGCCTTCTATGCGCTGGCCATACATTTGAATAATTTGGTTACCTTGGGTATCAAAGACCTCAAGGCTTGTTACAAAGCCATCTTTAGTTGGCTTACGTGTGACCCAGCACTCAGAAATGCCGCTTTCAATGAGATGAAGTTTAAAGTTTGTACTTGAAATATTTAACCAATCAGTTTGAGAGCTTTCAACAGAGAGTGATGATAGTTCATTTATTTTTCCTGTAAATATTTGCACGCATCCACGGTTTCCTACAAAGAGCATCACTTCATTTTGTGCTTGGTATGCAAGGGAAAGCAGATCAGATAAGGCCGTTGAAGGTACTTGCCATGCTAATTCTTTGCTAACTACACGAAAAACTTGCTGACGACTTAAATTGTGTTTCTTTAATATGCCAAAAAACTGATGAACATTTGTCATCTCACGCCATTGTTGTTCTAATTGAGAGGCGAGTTCTTCGCTGATTTTCTGTTCTGAAAATGGCGAAATTGTTTTAGGTTCGATAGGCGGATTTTCTGATGTGTTGTAGCGTTCTATTATGGCTTGCCAAGCAGCCATATCCGTGTTGTCGGTGGAAAAGACTTTGTGTAAAGAATCACCATATTTATCGAAAAATTGAATACTGTGGCGAGTTCCCTCTGGCGTTTCTTCAGTGAGTGCAAAAATTGAACTCCACTGCGCAAAGAACATACGTAAGTCTAATGCTTTAGGGTTTAGAAATAGCCCACCATGGCTGCTAAATTTCGGGTTATTATATGCGCCCGTTTGAATACTAACAGCATACTGATTGCGAGTGATCCCTATAGCTTTCCCTATCGTGGTTAAACCTTGCAAGATATCAACGGGTTTGCTGACCAATCGTTGAACATTATCTTTACCGACACGACAATGAATTAACTGGGCTTCAGATACGCCAAGTAAGGCCGCTATTTCTTGGGAGTGCTTATGAGTGTACGTTTTTTTAGCTTGTAGGTAATCATGATAGAGGTTTGAATTCACAAATTTTTCCTTTTTTCCTTAATGAAATGACAAGACACAGTGAAGCGTTATCAACTGATTTATTTTTATACTGTTGATAAAATTAATAAAATCAGTTGATAACATGTTTTTTTACTACTTAACTACCAGTTGTAATTCATGTTGATATAAAAGTTTCGGCCTTCTTGAGGAACTCCCATTGAAGAAACATACGGCTTATCAAATGCATTTTTCATTGTGAGAGTTGAACTTAATCCTTTAATGAACTGATCTGCTTGGTAATTCACATAGAAATCATGAATGCTATAGCCAGCATGCTGAATGACTTCTTTATGATAACGATCTAAACCTTGGCCTGATTTGTGATGCCACTTTTTATATTTATCATTACCTTGAAGTTGCGTTCTTGCAGAGAATTCCCCTATCCAACCTAGAGTAAAGCCAGTACTAGCAACCGGTACATTGAATCGAGTCGTTAGTGTTTCAGGGCGTATAGACGAAAGAGAATAATGAGAGCCGTCTTCTCTACCTGTGGTTTTATTGTGATTGATATTTAATTCAAACCACGGTGTTCTGTAGCTTATAAAGCTATCGATGCCATAAATGGATGCGCTGGGGATATTGATATAATAAAGTTCATCGGGGAACCATTGGCCATACCTTGGCGTATAGAGGCCTTCGAGGGCAATATGATTTTTAGATTTGGTCTTAAAGTAGGTTGAACCAAATTGAAGGTCGCTATTATCAATAAGTACCCCATCAAAACTGAATTTTACGCCTGTTTCGAGGGTTTTATTCGTTTCTGGAAGTAAATCAGGCGATGGGCGAAAGTTCGAGGAAGTGCCAAAAAAGGGTATAGTGAAATGGTTTGAATTGTTATAAAGCTCGGACATACGTGGGGTACGGTATGCTTCAGCGTATGATGAAAAAAGATTGAGCCAATGGGTTGGAGTAATACTAACAGCCATACGGGATGACAAGTTGGTATGTTTACTTTCAGGGAAATTATCCCTCGATGCACGGTATTGTGTAAAGCGCGTTCCAATTGATAAAGTTAACGGTAATTGATGCAATGTCATGTCATTGACCAACCAGCCTGACATGTTGTCGAGTTCTGCCGGTGGATAACTTATTGCATACTGATTCGACGTTTGCTTTTGCTGATAATATTCGAAACCACTTTGAATATGATGATTTACCCAGTTATACATAGGTAACGTGAAGCTATTAGTAAATTTAGTCCCATAGGTATATTGATTTCGCGCTTCAGAGCCATACTCTTTTGGTTTGCTCTTGACCTTAATTGTATCAGTTTGATCTAAATATAAATCTGTATAATAAACATCCCACTGAGCTTGCCAATTTATCTCATTTTTGGGTGTAAAAAATTGGCTAATGGCAATATCTCGCTGATGGCTTTGCCTTTCATGCGGTGTATTTGGATATCTATTTTTTTCTGAAGGTTTAGCGGGTTGTTTTACCCCTAAACTGTTGTTGCGGTATTCTTTTAATTGTAACGTCAAGTTATATGAAGGGTGGGCAAGCCAACTACTTTTGAGCATCCAGTTGCTTAGCTGTTCAGTATTATCAACCTCTTCAAATTCGGGTGAGCCGAGTAGGTACTTTTTACGTTGACTATAGCTGAATAGGGTATCCGTTGATTCAGTTCTTCCCAACAGCGTTGCACCTGCATAGTAACCGTGGTCATTACGGTTAATACCGCTGAATACCTGGCCACCGAGTTTTTGCCCTGGTTTTAATATGTCAGCTGCGTTTATTGTTTTGAATGAGACAACTCCAGCTAATGCACCGCCGCCATGATGTACAGATGATGCG
The DNA here is from genome assembly GCF_028483405.1 of Providencia sp. PROV076. Lineage (NCBI taxonomy): Bacteria > Pseudomonadati > Pseudomonadota > Gammaproteobacteria > Enterobacterales > Morganellaceae > Providencia > Providencia sp. PROV076. The sequence goes on from NZ_JAMPRR010000005.1 coordinate 63,149, forward strand.
CCTTTATGGACGTAGACTTTTTTTATTAAGGTGGGGTCAATAAATGTGGCTTCATATAAGCCGGAATAAAAGTCTTGGGTGATATTATCAACAGTGACTTTAACACCTCGTGAATCATAACCTCGCATTTGAATGCCCTGGCCATAAGTGCTATTGGAACCAGAAACAAATACCCCAGCTTGGCCTTTTAGTAAATCTAAGGCGGATGTTGCAGATTGATATTCAGGTGCTTTTGCATCAATTACATCGACTTGTTCTGCTACAGCGATATTCTCTAAACTAAGAGGTGAGGTAGAAACGTGAATAATGTCGCGGGTATCCGTTTTTGACATTGCTTTTGGAGTCGACGAATTTTCAGCCAAGACTGTGTGGCTAAACCCGGTCATTACGACAGTAGCAGTAAGAGCTGAGAGTGATATTCTATGATTTTGATGGAGTGATGCAGGCATCGATTTAAACAGCATAGGAAATCCTTTCCTTTGGTTTCAGAATTTGCTGGCTGCCTGGATAAGTTATCTGGGTGGCATGCAATGAGTATTTGTACAGCGTATTTGTTTATTTGAACTAGTTGGCTCTGTAATGTTGCAGCGAATAGCAAGGGCTAGGCTACGGGTTACCTGACGGATAAATTAGTTCGTAGTGAGAATTATTATCGTTAGTGAGAGGTGGGTCAAGAATTTTTTAGATTAAAATGCTGTTTTTGTTTGAATAATTAAATTATTATATCGTTTTGGTTATATTTAAATGATAATTATATTTATTATAAAATATAAAAGCCCTTTAGTTTTTACTTCACTAAAAGGCTTATTGTAAGAAATAGATTGGCGTTATTAAGCTTATTTGAAGCGTGACTCAACAGCTTGAGCAAGAATTTCAATAAGTTGTTCGGTATCTTCCCAACCAAGACATGGGTCGGTAATAGATTGGCCATAAACTAACGGTTGGTCAGAAACCACTTTTTGTGTGCCTTCAACTAAGAAACTTTCTGCCATCACTCCACTGATAGCGGTCGAGCCATCTTTTATTTGCTCCGCAATATCTCGTGCAACTTCGAGTTGGCGACGATGAATTTTTTGACAATTACCATGGCTGAAATCGACCACTAAATGCTCTGGTAATTCAAATTTACGTAGTTTGTCGCAAGCTGCGGCTAAGTCACCGGCAGTGTAATTAGGCTGTTTACCGCCACGCATAATTATATGCCCATGCGGGTTACCACTGGTTTGGTAAATCGTCATTTGCCCGTTTTTATCCGGTGATAAAAACATATGCTGTGCTTTTGCCGCTTTTATCGCATCAATAGCAATATTTATATTACCGTCAGTCCCATTTTTGAAACCAACAGGGCAAGACAGTGCGGATGCCATTTCACGATGGATTTGGCTCTCTGTTGTACGGGCTCCAATAGCTCCCCAACTAATGAGGTCTGCAATATATTGTCCAGTAACCATATCAAGAAATTCGGTTGCTGTAGCTAGCCCTAATTGGTTAACTTCAATTAGTAACTTGCGTGCTAAGCGGATGCCTGTATTGACTTGGCAAGAATTGTCGAGGTTAGGGTCTGAAATTAACCCCTTCCAGCCAACGACAGTACGCGGTTTCTCAAAGTAAGTTCGCATGACAATTTCTAAACGGTCTTGATGACGTTCTCTTAATACATTTAATTTTTTCGCGTATTCAATAGCGGCATCGATGTCATGAATCGAACAAGGGCCGACAATGACAAGTAGACGAGGGTCTTCACCAGATAGAATCTGTTCAATTCGTTTACGTGACGTTGTCACGTTGTCAGCAACTTTTTGGGAAATAGGAAATTCATCAGCGAGAGTTTGTGGGGTAATTAAGCTATCCACTCTCGCAGTACGTAATTCATCAGTTTTGTGCATTTTCTTTCTCAAAAAACTTTAATAGGCATATGCCCTATAAGTGATTAAGATCACAATAAACGAATGTGGCTTAATTTCAACCTCCAACTTAGCAGGAATGAATATTTTTTTTATTAGTATTGATTAAAATATTCGTCTTTGTAAGCCCATGGTATCAATCACTTTTGCAGAAATCTCTTCAACAGAATAGTTCGTTGTATTTAAGTAATTGATTTTATTTTGTCTAAATAAAGCTTCCACTTCCGCTATCTCAATACGACATTGCCTGATGGATGCATAACGGCTATTTTCACGGCGCTCTTCACGAATGGCCGCTAACCGTTCAGGGCTGATAGTTAAACCGAATAACTTATGAGTATATGGGCGCAACGCTACAGGTAACTGTAAGTTATCCATATCATCAGCCGTAAATGGGTAGTTTGCGGCTTGGATACCAAATTGCATCGCTAAATAGAGACTTGTTGGCGTTTTACCACAACGTGAAACACCAATAAGTATCACTTGGGCTTGGTCTAAATTACGTAAAGAAATCCCATCGTCATGAGCTAGAGTGTATTCAATGGCAGCTATACGAGCATCATATTGATTCATATTCTGCATAGACAAACCATGAGTTCGGTTGAGTTTCGGCTCGGGTTCTAGGCCAACTTCCTTTTGAATTGGGGCGACTAAACTTTGGACGATATCTTGGCAAAACCCGGCACTTTGGGTGATGATTTGTTTTACTTCAGGGGAGATAATCGAATAGAACACTAAAGGGCGCAACTGGGTTTCTTGGAAAATAATATCAATTTTTTGTTTAATTTCCTGGGCGCGGGCTTCGCTTGTCACAAACGGCAATGTATAAGAAATAAATGACAGAGGAAATTGAGAAAGTACGGCGTGCCCCAAAGTTTCAGCGGTGATCGCTGTCCCATCAGAAATAAAAAAAACAGTGCGTTGAACTTGGCTTGCCATATTATTCATTGTTCCTAATTCGGTCATCATTATTCGTCTCTTATTGTATTTATCACTGGATATTGGGAGATATTATCTTTGTTTAAAGTTTAAAAATTAGTTTATAGGGGGAACTATAGCCATTTTTTGAACGATTTTTAGAACAAAAAAGTTTTCTTCAGTGATGGAACGATTCACCAGTCCATCTTCTCTTATCGTCTGTGCTAGTCTATTTCACGAGGCGAATTTTCGCCAACGAGATTTTTTACGATTTGTACTCTGTCACTAAATTGCTATAAAAGGATCGCTTTCAATGTCCACAAATGGCCTCACTCCGTGTAATGTACTTTGGTATAACCAATTAGGGATGAATGATGTTGACCGTGTAGGAGGCAAAAATGCTTCTCTCGGTGAAATGATCACTAACTTATCTGATCTGGGAGTATCCGTACCTAACGGTTTCGCGACAACCGCACAGGCGTTTAATGATTTTCTGGAGCAGAGCGGTGTAAATCAGCGCATTTATAACCTGCTAGATGAAACGGATATTGATGATGTGAACCAACTGGCTGTAGCAGGTGCTCAGATCCGTCAATGGGTGATTGATACCCCACTGACGAAGGAGTTGGAACAAGATATTCGTGATGCATTCGCGCAATTGTCAGAAGGTGAAGCGGAAGCCTCATTTGCTGTCCGTTCATCGGCAACCGCTGAGGATATGCCTGACGCTTCGTTTGCAGGGCAACAGGAAACATTCCTTAACGTTCAAGGGATAGACGCAGTATTAGTTGCGATCAAACACGTTTTTGCTTCACTGTTTAATGACCGTGCGATTTCATATCGTGTTCACCAAGGTTATGACCACCGCGGTGTAGCGTTGTCCGCGGGCGTTCAACGTATGGTACGTTCAGATTTAGCCTCATCGGGTGTTATGTTTACGATTGATACTGAATCGGGTTTCGACCAAGTCGTATTTATCACCTCTGCGTATGGTTTAGGTGAGATGGTGGTGCAAGGCGCTGTGAACCCAGATGAATTTTATGTTCATAAGCCAACACTAACCAATAACCGTCCCGCGATTGTGCGTCGTACACTGGGCTCTAAAAAATTACAAATGGTGTATGCCAACAGTAAAGAGCACGGTAAACAAGTACAAATCGAAGATGTGCCAGAAGCGCTACGCAATCGTTTCTCTTTAACTGATCTCGAAGTGGAAGAGCTTGCACGCCAAGCTATACAGATTGAAAAGCACTACGGTCGCCCAATGGATATTGAGTGGGCAAAAGATGGTCATAATGGGCGTTTGTATATTGTCCAAGCAAGGCCAGAAACCGTTCGCTCTAATCAACAAGTGATGGAGCGTTATCAATTAAAACAACAAGGACAAGTTTTAGTTGAAGGACGTGCAATTGGTCATCGTATTGGTTCTGGGGTTGTTAAAGTCATTCATAACTTGAGTGAGATGGATAGAATTCAGGCCGGTGATGTACTCGTTACCGATATGACTGACCCTGATTGGGAACCTATCATGAAAAAAGCCGCTGCGATTGTCACAAATCGTGGTGGACGTACCTGCCATGCCGCAATTATTGCTCGCGAATTAGGTATTCCAGCTGTTGTAGGATGTGGTGATGCAACTGACCGTTTGCACGAAGGCCAAGAGGTGACCGTTTCTTGTTCAGAAGGTGATACGGGCTTTGTGTATGAAGGTAAACTGGCGTTTGAAATTCACAGCTCTGAAGTGAGTGATATGCCAAATCTAGATGTCAAAATCATGATGAACGTCGGCAACCCTGACCGTGCATTTGATTTTGCTTGCTTACCTAATGAAGGCGTGGGTTTAGCGAGACTTGAGTTTATCATCAATCGTATGATTGGTGTTCACCCAAGAGCGCTGCTGGAGTTTGATAAGCAATCTCCTGAGCTACAAGCAGAAATTCGCCAAATGATGGCAGGTTATGATGACCCAATTGAGTTCTATATTGGCAAATTAACCGAAGGAATTTCGACTCTAGCCGCGGCTTTTTGGCCAAAACGCGTTATTGTTCGTCTATCTGACTTCAAGTCAAATGAATATGCCAACTTAGTCGGTGGGGATATTTATGAGCCTGAAGAAGAGAACCCAATGCTAGGTTTCCGTGGTGCTGGCCGTTATGTGTCTGACAGCTTCCGCGCCTGTTTTGCATTAGAGTGTGAAGCGGTTAAACGTGTTCGTAATACTATGGGCCTAACGAATGTTGAAGTCATGATCCCATTTGTGCGGACAGTTGCACAAGCGGAGTCAGTGATAGCAGAACTGGCGAAACATGATTTAAAACGTGGTGAAAACGGCTTAAAAGTCATTATGATGTGTGAAATACCATCAAATGCTTTACTGGCTGACCAATTCCTCGAACATTTTGACGGCTTCTCTATCGGTTCGAATGATATGACTCAGTTAACATTAGGCCTTGATAGGGATTCAGGTGTTGTTTCTGAATTATTCGATGAACGAAACGATGCAGTTAAAGCGATGTTATCCATGGCAATACAAGCTGCAAAACGCCAAAATAAGTATGTAGGTATTTGTGGTCAAGGGCCATCCGACCATCAAGATTTCGCCCAATGGCTGGTCGATGAAGGTATTGATAGCTTATCTTTAAACCCTGATACTGTCGTACAAACGTGGCTAACAATAGCTGAAAATCAATAGTTATCTCGTTTATTAATTATCAGGCTGAATGTGAATTACATTCAGCCTTTGCATTTACTTGATTAAAACTGCCTATTATAGAAATTGATAAATACTATTATAAGTAGATTAATATTAAACAGTTCTGGATAACTGTCTGCATAATACTTTTTAGGTATAAGCTAAGCGTAAATAAAATATAATTACTCCCATTGTGAGTATTAAGTTTTAAAAGGATAGCATATCCTAAATAAGTGTAACGAAGATTAATTAATTATATAACGCTAAAAGAGTAAGATTACTGATAATAATGTCAGAAATTGATGTTAATCAATAATTATAAGCTGATATTCTGATTGGGACATGAATAGTATTCATATTAAATTAAGATAAAAAAAAAGCCTATCATGGGCTGACAGGCAAAGACTACACACAGCAATTCAGTTAATAAAACCACGCCTAAAAGGGGATGGCATAGCTTTGTAGATCTATATGATTGAATAATCAAATGTTAAACTATTCATATTATACAATCATTAAGAACACTCTCAATATTAATATTAATCATTGTTACTTAAAGAGAATTAATTCAATAGATTTATGTTAACATAAATTAGCCTAAATACTAACGTTAGAATGTTAAATATTGTTTCTAAATATTAATGAAACGGGATTTATTAAGTTAGCAGGCATGTATTGCTTGAACATGCCTGCAACTAATTAGTGGTATGCTACTTTTTAATCAAAAACTCTTCTTCTAGAAACTTTTCAGTTTCTGTTAAGTCTTCATTTGGAACCGCGACTTCGTTCATCCAAGCTTTTAGTAAGCTATATGAAACTGCTAATACAACTGGACCAATAAACAAACCAATCATACCAAATGATAGGATCCCACCAATAACACCAATAAGGATCAGAACCATTGGTAAGTCTGCGCCCATTTTAATTAACCATGGGCGTAGAACACCATCCATGGTAGCAACAACAGCGGCCCATATCGCAAGAATAATTCCCCAGGTTGTATCACCCGTCCAAAACAGCCAAATGACAGATGGTACCATGATGAGTAGAGGCCCCAACTGTGCCACACAGCAAATAAACAATAAGACAGTCAAAATTGCCGCATAACCGATACCTGACAGGGCGAGGCCAATTCCACCGACTATGGCTTGAATTAGCGCAGTCACGACGACACCAAGGGCAACAGCTCGAATAGATTGTGCTGCTAATACGACGGCAGCATCCCCACGGATCCCTGCGAGACGAACAGCAAAGTGACGGATGCCAACCATGACAGATTCGCCTTTAAGGTAGAGCAAGCCACTAAATAGCAACATTAGCATCAAGTGAAAAATAAATCTTCCTGCGCTAATGGCCTGCGTAGCAAACCACCCCGCAGCTTGGCCAAAGTAGGGTTGAATTTTAGCCAGTAAAGCATTACCACCACTAGCGACTAAACTATGCCACGCATAGTAAATTTTCTCACCGACCATTGGGATGGTATTTAGCCATTCTAAATCAGGTAATGTTAGGCTTGACGGTGATTTGGCTAAATCAATGAGTGGGGTGCTATTTTCAATAATACTGCCGATTAGAATACCTAATGGGATAACGAATAGCAGTAATATAAGAAGAACCATCACTAATGCCGCTAACCAGCGCTTGTGCCATAAGCGAGCTTCTAGTCTTAATAATAGTGGCCAAGTAGCAATGACCATCATTCCAGCCCATACAAAGCCAAGAATAAATGGATTAAGTACCCAAAAGCAGGCTGCTATCATTAAAACGATGGATAATAGGCCGAAAATAAGTTTGGGAAGATCCAAGCGTTTTTGCGATTTTTCCATTAATGATTGATCCTTTACAAATGAAAATTCTGCGTGTGTGGCAAATTTTTAGGTGAAAATAACGTAATTATTTTTCACGGTTAAAAAAAACAATATTGTGGTATGGTTCATGATGGCAATGTCATCAGCGGCTGTACTGTCTTTACAGGCTGTGAGGGTAATTCATCATAGACCTCAGACACTATTGTGCAACTTAAAATAAAGATAGTACATAACGAGTAATGCGAACACTAAACAACAAGAGTCATCGTTAATAATGATCCCGCGTATATCAGAAGCTCCTCATCTTAGTCATTTAGTCATTGAGTTCTTGCATGAGCTACAAGAACAGGGTTTTACTGGGGATAACGGCACCAGCTATGCTGAGCGTTTATCCATGGCGACAGACAATAGTATTTACCAATTATTACCTCAAGCGGTTGTGTTTCCACGTTCGAGTGCAGACGTACAAATTATCACTCGCCTTGCAGGGCAAGCAAAATTTCGTGAACTTAGCTTTACACCTCGGGGAGGGGGAACGGGAACCAATGGGCAGTCCTTAACCGAAGGGATTGTTGTGGATATGTCCCGTTATATGAACCGCATTCTAGAAATAAATCCAGAGCAAGGGTGGGTTAAAGTTGAGGCTGGGGTTATCAAAGACCAATTAAATCAATACCTCAAACCTTACGGTTATTTCTTTTCACCTGAATTATCCACTAGTAACCGAGCAACATTAGGTGGGATGATCAACACTGACGCATCAGGCCAAGGCTCATTAGTTTATGGAAAAACGTCTGATCACGTATTAGGCGTCAAAGCCATGGTGTTAGGTGGGGAATGCCTAGATACACGCGCTATGCCTATCGAACTCGCCCAAACGATTGCGTCAGAAGATTCTACGGTGGGACGCATTTATAAAATGGTGTTAGAACGCTGTTTAGAACAACGTTCATTAATTGAAGAAAAATTTCCTAAGTTAAACCGTTTCCTAACTGGTTATGATTTACGTCATGTATTTAATGATGCATTAACTGAATTTGACCTTACCCGTATTTTGACTGGGTCTGAAGGGTCTTTAGCTTTTATTACCGAGGCGACACTGGACATTACACCTTTGCCAAAAGTACGGCGCTTGGTAAATGTAAAATATGACTCTTTTGAGTCCGCATTGCGTAATGCACCTTTTATGGTTGAAGCGAAAGCATTGTCTGTTGAAACCGTGGATTCAAAAGTACTTAACTTGGCAAAAGAAGACATCGTTTGGCATTCCGTCAAAGCCTTAATTACGGATGTGCCAAATAAAGAGATGTTAGGGTTAAACATCGTTGAATTTAGTGGTGACGATGAAGATGAAATCAATCAATTGACTGAAAGCTTGTGCCAACGCTTAGACGAATTAATGGCGAATAATCAAGCCGGAGTGATTGGCTATCAAACTTGCCATGATCTTGAAGATATTACGCGTATTTATAATATGCGTAAAAAAGCGGTTGGGTTGCTGGGGAATAGTAAAGGCGCAGCGAAGCCAATCCCATTTGTTGAGGATACCTGTGTTCCTCCTGAGCATCTTGCTGACTATATAGTAGAATTTCGTGCATTATTAGACAGTCATAACTTGAATTATGGCATGTTTGGCCATGTAGATGCAGGTGTCTTACATGTTCGTCCTGCACTTGATATGTGTGATCCGCAACAAGAAGTATTGATGAAACAAATTTCTGATGAAATTGTGGCATTAACCGCGAAATACGGTGGACTACTGTGGGGGGAGCATGGGAAAGGTTTCCGTGCACAATATAGCCCTGAATTTTTTGGTGATGTGTTATACGCTGAACTGCGTAACATCAAAGCCGCTTTTGACCCCGATAACCGCTTGAATCCAGGTAAAATTTGTCCACCTGCGGGGCTGGATGCACCGATGAAGCAGGTTGATGATATCAAGCGAGGAACGTATGACCGGCAAATTCCAGTCCAAATGCGCCAAGAATTCCGTGGTGCAATGGAGTGTAATGGCAATGGGCTGTGTTTTAATTTTGATGTGAAAAGCCCGATGTGCCCGTCGATGAAGGTGAGTGGTCAACGAGTCCATTCCCCGAAAGGCCGCGCGACACTTGTTCGCGAATGGTTAAGGTTACTAGCGGAACAAGGCATTACACCAGAACACCTTGAAAAAGGTATAACACAAAGCCAACCATCATTGCGTGGTCTTATAGAGAAAACACGTAATACTTGGCGTGCGAAGCAAGGCGATTATGACTTCTCTCATGAAGTGAAAGCATCAATGGCAGGGTGCCTTGCCTGTAAAGCCTGCTCAACGCAATGCCCGATCAAAATTGATGTCCCTTCATTTAGAGCGAAATTTTTAGCGCTGTACCATGGGCGCTATTTACGTCCTATTCGGGACCATATTGTTGCAAACGTTGAAGCGAGTGCGCCATTACTTTCCAAAGTACCGGGGGTATTTAATTTCTTTTTACGTCAACCGATGGTGCAAAAATTGAGTCAACACACGATTGGCATGGTAGATTTGCCGTTGTTTTCTCAACCAACGTTGAAACAAGAACTTTCAGGACATGCCGCGGTTTCTGTCACGCTTGAGCAACTTGAAAGTATGACGAGTTCACAGCGTGAAAAGTATGTGCTGGTGGTTCAAGACCCTTTTACCAGTTATTACGATGCCAAAGTAGTGGCAGATTTTGTCCGCTTAATCGAAAAATTAGGCCTTAAACCTGTATTGTTACCGTTCTCACCGAATGGAAAAGCACAACACATCAAAGGTTTTTTAGCGAAATTTGCGAAAACAGCGCGTAAGACTGCGGACTTTTTAAATCGAGTGGCAAAGTTACAGTTGCCAATGGTCGGTGTTGACCCTGCACTGGTACTTTGTTACCGCGATGAATATCATGAAATTTTAGGCAAAGAGCAGTGCCAATTTACGGTGATGTTGGCACATGAGTGGTTAATGACATTGCCTGAACCACACAATGTGCAAACGGCTTCGGCACAACCGTGGTATTTTTTCGGTCATTGTACGGAATCAACGGCTTTACCTAATAGTGCGAACCAATGGGCAGCGTTATTTGCTCGCTTTGGGCAAACATTGAATAATGTTAGTGTTGGCTGTTGTGGCATGGCAGGGACTTATGGACACGAAGTGGCCAATCTTCAAAATTCAAAAGGTATTTATGACTTATCGTGGAAAGGCGCGATGTCTTCTTTGCCTAAAGATCGCTGTTTAAGTTCAGGTTATTCTTGCCGTAGCCAAGTTAAGCGAATGGAAAATGTATCGATAAAACATCCGATTCAAGCCCTGTTGGAGATAGTTTAATGATTTGGAAACGTCAATTTAATTTGCAGCAACTCGCTGAAATGTCAAAAACCTGCATGTTAGGGCATCTCGGTATTGAAATCACGGCAATTGGAGATGATTATTTAGAGGGAATAATGCCTGTTGATCATCGTACCAAACAGCCTTTTGGGTTATTGCATGGCGGCGCTTCTGTTGTGTTAGCCGAATCTTTGGGTTCAATTGCGGGTTATATGTGCTCGGAAGGGGAACAAAAGGTGGTCGGGTTGGAAATCAATGCCAATCATGTTCGTGCTGCTCGCTCAGGGGTTGTGAGAGGTATTTGTAAACCGATTCATTTAGGACGTCGCCAGCAAGTGTGGAATATTGAAATTTTCAATGAACAAGGCAAATTGTGTTGTACTTCTCGCCTGACAACTGCGGTATTATTTGAATAATAACCATTCTAAATGTAGGGTTTTTTGGCTAATCAAAGGCTAAAATGCCCTATAAAACCCTTATATTTATGTGGTTTTATGACCGTTCTTTCTATAAATTCATTTTTATCAAGTTAATTAAGTTGTATAATAAATGCACCTTTATTAATTTGTGTCATTTAAGTGTATTATTTAGTACAAATTTAAATAAAAAATACAACTCTATTTATTTATTGCTTATCAATGAGTTAGATTGGTTTTTCTAGGGCGATGTTTGTTTTTTAATCTAGTAGTGAGCAAGAAAAGAGCTAAAATAGCTATAACCTCTTAAAACAAATGGTTGAAGTCAATTAGCTAATCATTACCATAGGGTAGGCAGAGTTAATCTCTTGATAACAGGCTGAAAAGCCATAAGAAATGTGGGGTCAATATGACTGACGGTGTAGAGACATTTTCATTTGATGAAAACAATTGGCAGGGAGTTAACCTGACACAAAGCGCTGCAAAACAAATCAAAAAATTGATGGTGCAAAACCCAAACACAAAAGGGCTTTCACTCGGCGTAAAACAGTCTGGCTGCGCAGGTTTCGGTTATGTGTTTGAGATGATCGAAAACCCAACAGACCAACACCTGTTATTTGAACTCGATGGCGCACACCTTTATGTGCCAAAAGAAGCAATGCCATTTATTGATGGCACAGTCGTTGATTTTGTCCAAGAAGGGCTGAATCAAATTTTCAAATTTAATAACCCGAAAGCCCAACATGCCTGTGGGTGTGGTGAAAGCTTCGGCGTTTAACATGTGAAGTCAGATTATGTCACAGAGCAATGTAGAAGTTGGCGATGATGTTCAAAGCTGGCTTGATGACCAGCGTTATAAAGAAGGCTTCTTTACTGAAGTCGCAACTGATGAAATGGCGAAAGGTATCAACGAAGATGTGATCCGTGCCATTTCAGCAAAACGTAATGAGCCTGAGTGGATGCTTCAATTCCGTCTTGATGCCTTTAATCACTGGAAAGGCATGGAAGAACCTCATTGGCTGAAAGCGAATTACCCAAATCTCGATTATCAGGACTACAGCTATTATTCTGCGCCATCTTGTGGTTCATGCGATGATACTTGTGGTTCGCAAACTGGTGCGACACAAGGCACTGGTGTGGCTGAAACCAATAACTATTTAACAGCTGAAGTTGAAGAAGCCTTTAACCAGTTGGGTGTTCCTGTCCGTGAAGGGAAGGCCGTTGCGGTTGACGCAATTTTTGACTCGGTCTCGGTATCAACAACTTACCGTGATGACCTCGCGAAACATGGGGTGATTTTCTGCTCATTCAGCGAAGCTATTCAAGAGTACCCTGAACTGGTACAGAAGTATCTAGGGTCAGTCGTTTCGAGCCATGATAACTTTTTTGCTGCATTGAATGCGGCAGTGGCTTCAGATGGCACATTTGTGTATATACCAAAAGGCGTACACTGCCCAATGGAGCTATCAACGTATTTTAGGATCAACGCAGCCAAAACAGGCCAATTTGAGCGTACGATTTTAATTGCCGATGAAGGTAGTTATGTCAGCTATATCGAAGGGTGTTCTGCACCTGTTCGTGATAGCTATCAGCTCCATGCAGCGGTTGTTGAAGTGATTATTCATAAAGATGCTGAAGTTAAATATTCAACTGTCCAGAACTGGTTCTCTGGTGGGGATAGCGAAGCGGGTGGGATCCTGAACTTTGTGACTAAACGCGCATTGTGTGAAGGTGAAAATTCAAAAATGTCATGGACACAGTCAGAAACTGGCTCTGCCATCACATGGAAATACCCAAGCGTCATCCTTAAAGGGGACAACTCAGTCGGTGAATTTTACTCCGTTGCATTAACAAACGGCAATCAGCAAGCGGATACCGGAACGAAAATGATCCATATCGGGAAAAACACCCGTTCCACGATCATTTCTAAAGGTATTTCTGCGGGTAAAAGCCAAAACAGCTATCGCGGTTTAGTGAAAATTTTACCGAGTGCACATAATGCTCGTAACTTTACCCAATGTGACTCTATGTTAATTGGTACACAGTGTGGTGCACATACTTTCCCATATGTGGAAGTGAAAAATAATACGGCACAGCTCGAACATGAAGCAACAACCTCACGTATTGGGGAAGACCAGTTATTTTACTGTTTACAACGTGGTATCAGCGAAGACGATGCAATTTCAATGATTGTAAATGGTTTCTGTAAGGATGTGTTCTCGGAGCTTCCATTAGAATTTGCCGTAGAAGCACAAAAATTACTGGCGATCAGCTTAGAGCACAGCGTTGGCTGATCCTAATCGAGTTTATTTGCGCTAAAGCGCTAAAGGCATGTAAATATGTTAAGTGTTAAAGATTTACACGTGAGTGTAGAAGGTAATGAGATTTTAAAAGGGTTATCTCTGGAAGTAAAACCAGGGGAAGTTCATGCCATCATGGGGCCAAATGGTTCAGGTAAAAGTACATTATCAGCCACACTTGCTGGCCGCGAAGAGTATGAAATTGATAGCGGTGAAGTGACGTTTAAAGGTAAGGACCTGTTTGAATTAGATCCCGAAGAGCGTGCAGGGGAAGGTGTTTTCCTCGCATTTCAATACCCAGTCGAAATTCCAGGGGTCAGTAACCAATTTTTCTTGCAAACAGCCGTTAATGCGGTCAGAGAATATCGTCAGCAAGAAGCATTAGATCGTTTCGATTTCCAAGATTTTATTGAAGATAAAATTAAATTATTAGAAATGCCAGAAGATTTACTTGCTCGTTCTGTCAACGTAGGTTTCTCCGGTGGTGAGAAAAAACGCAATGATATCTTGCAGATGGCAGCTCTAGAACCTCAATTGTGTATCCTCGATGAAACTGACTCCGGTTTAGATATTGATGCACTGAAAATTGTGGCTAACGGGGTGAATTCATTACGCTCGCCAGAGCGTTCATTCATCATCGTCACCCACTATCAGCGTATTTTGGATTATGTAAAACCTGACTTTGTCCATGTGTTATATCAAGGGAAAATCATCAAATCAGGTGATTTCAGTTTAGCGAAAAAACTGGAGGAGCAGGGTTATGGCTGGCTTATTGACCAACAGTGAAAGAGCACAAAAACGTGCAGAAGTTGCGAAGCTTAATGAGCAAGCAATGTCACGTTTTTCTGAATTATTTGAGCAACGACACGGTGCGAATTCCCAACATGCTAAAACGCATTGGGAAATGGCAAAACAAGTTGGCTTACCTGTGTTCCGCCATGAAGATTGGCACTATACACCACTAAATACGGTACTTGAGGCTCAGTATCGTTTTAGCGATAGTGATATTGAAGCAAAAGAGTGTGAAGCATTGGCTCTGCCAATTGACGCATATCGCCTTGTTTTAATTGATGGGCGTTATAGTTCAGCACTAAGCTCCATTGATATGGGGCCATTCCAAGTGTCTTTGCTTGATAACCAAGACTTGCTGCCTTCGCCTGTAAATAGTGAGATTTTCTTGCATTTAACAGAAAGCTTGGCGGTACAACCGTTAGTTGTTTATCTTGCAGCAAATAAAATAGCAGAGAAACCATTGTATTTGCTGAATATCTCCACGGGTAGCAACGATAAGCAGGCCACGAATATTAGCCAGTATCGCTACCATTTAACGTTAGATGCAAATAGCAAAGCCCAAGTCATTGAGCATTATGTTAGTTTGAATGACCAAATGCACATGACTGGCAGCCGTTTAACAGTTGAAGTCGGTGATAACGCAGACTTTAGTCACTTTAAGTTAAATGTTGAAAATGGTCAGTCTCAGCATTTTGCTCACAATGATATTGTTATTGGTCGCGATAGCCGTGTGAAAAGTACGAGTTTTTTACTTGGCGCATTATTAACGCGTAACCATACAAGTGCTCGCCTTGATGGTGAAAATACTGAGTTTGAACTTAACAGTATATTGCTGCCTAAAGGCAATGAAATTGCAGATACGCGTACGTATTTAGAGCACAATAATAGCTACTGCAATAGTCGCCAATTACATAAAGTCATTGCAATGGATAGCAGTAAAGCTGTCTTTAATGGCATGATTAAAGTGGCACCGAACGCATTAAAAACGGATGGCCAAATGACTAACAACACATTGTTGTTAGGTGAAAAAGCAGAAATTGATACCAAGCCTCAGCTTGAGATTTATGCTGATGACGTAAAGTGTGGTCACGGTGCAACAGTCGGTCGTATTGATGACGAACAGTTGTTCTATCTGCGTTCAAGAGGAATTGAGGGGAAAGCAGCAAAACATATGATTATTATTGCATTTGCTGCAGAACTTACAGAATCTATTGAATCGGAAGAATTAAAACACGCTGTGATGGCAAACATCCGCCAGCGCTTAGCGGAGGTTTAATATCCATGCCATTCAATGTCGCATCAGTCAGGCAGGATTTTCCTGCCTTATTTCAGTCAGTCAATAATCATCCGCTGGTCTATTTAGATAGCGCAGCAAGTGCGCAAAAGCCTTTGCAAGTTATTGAAAAAGAAAGTGAGTTTACACTACATCAATATGCCGCGGTTCACCGCGGTATACATACTCTTAGTGCAAACGCGACGACAATGATGGAAGAAGTTCGTCAAAAAGCAGCGGCTTTTATTCATGCCGCTTCAAATGAAGAAATCGTGTTTGTCAAAGGTACGACGGAAGGCATTAACCTTGTTGCAAACAGTTTTGGCCGGAAGTATTTCCATGAAGGGGACAATATTGTCATCACTGAAATGGAACACCATGCGAATATTGTACCTTGGTATATGTTAGCTGAGGAAATTGGCTTTGAAATCCGTGTTATCCCAATTTCCGATGATGGTAGGCTGCAATTAGATATATTAAATGATGTCATTGATTCACGTACGCGATTGCTGAGTTTTACACATATCTCTAATGTATTAGGAACAGTTAATCCCGTACAGGAGATAATCAAGCAAGCACGAGCAATTGCTGCCTCAAAAGGCAGTGAAATCACGGTATTGGTCGATGGTGCGCAAGGTGCAATGCATCAGCAGGTTGATGTGCAAGCCTTAGACTGTGATTTTTATGTGTTTTCAGGTCACAAGTTATATGGCCCGACAGGTATTGGTATCCTTTACGGTAAAAAAGCTATTTTGGATATGATGCCACCATGGGAAGGCGGTGGGGCGATGATCCGCCAAGTTAGCCTGACCAAAGGGATCACTTTTGCTGATGCACCATGGCGCTTTGAAGCAGGAACACCGAATGTAAGCGCAATTATTGGTTTAGGGGCGGCATTCGATTATTTAAATGCACTAAATTTATCTGATGTATTTGCTCATGAAGCTGAAGTGATGGCTTATGCGTCTAAGAAATTACAAGAAATACCTTCAATTATATTATATGGCAATGACCAACGGGAAGGTGTTCTGGCCTTCAATCTAGGCCAGCACCATGCTTATGATGTGGGGTCTTTTCTTGATAGGTATGGCATTGCAATCCGTACTGGGCATCACTGTGCTTTACCATTAATGGAACATTACCAAGTGCCCGCTATGTGCCGTGCTTCTGTGGGGATATACACGACTAAGGAAGAAGTTGATTCCTTATTCAATGCGTTACAGCGCATCAAAAAATTGTTAGGCTAAGCACATAAGAAACACATAGTAAAGGAAATGAGCATGCCCGCATTACCCGATGAAAATAAGTTATTACGTAATTTTTCTCGCTGCCAAGACTGGGAAGAACGCTATCTTTATATGATAGAACTAGGAGGGCGTTTACCTGAACTCTCTGCGGTGCAAAGAAGCGATAATAATTTAATCGCCGGTTGCCAAAGCCAAGTGTGGATTGATATGCAAAAACAAGCAGACGGTACCGTTACGTTTGCCGGTGACAGCGACGCTGCGATCGTTAAAGGGTTAGTTGCTATTGTGATCATTCTTTTTCAAGGTAAAACTGCCCAACAAATATTAGCACTGGATGTTAAGTCATTTTTTGAGCAATTAGCATTGGAGCAGCATTTAACACCTTCACGTACTCAAGGCTTAAATGCAATGATCCGTACGATTTTATCGCGCGCGGCACAGTTCGTGTGATCCTACCGAGGGAGCGTTATGCTCCCTTACCTATATTTTACTTCTTGGGTATTATTCTTTATCTGAGTAATCCATTAAAGCCATCGTGTTTAACTATATCTAACTATATTTAATCATCATAAAAAGACTGACTTCATATTAATACTTAATAAAAATATTTATTTAGTATTAAAGATATGAAAGATAGTTGCTATTATGAACAATAATTATTGAATTATTGTAAGAACATTATTTTCCTTGGAGTAGATATGAAAAGAGTTTTGACGGTGGCAAGTTTGTTTGTCATGAGCGCCTTATTAGCGCCAGCTCAAGCAAAAGAATACCCATTACCTGACAGTAACACTCGTCTTATCGGGGAAAATTACACGTATATCGTCCCCAATGATGGGCGGCCGTTGGAGGCCATTGCCAGTGATCACCAAATTGGCCTACTTGGTATGCTTGAGGCAAATCCAGGAACAGACCCGTATCTTCCCGAAGCGGGTAAAGAACTTATCATTCCAGCACAAATGCTATTACCGTCGACACCAAGAACGGGAATTGTGATTAATCTGGCTGAGCTACGTTTATATTACTACCCAGCGAACAGTGAAGAAGTGATTGTATATCCTATTGGTATTGGCCAATTAGGTCGCGATACACCTGAAATGGTGACCTCAGTTAGCCAGTCAATAAAAGACCCTACATGGACACCCACGGCAAATATTCGTAAAAATTATGCGAAAGAAGGTATAACGCTTCCTGCTGTCGTTCCCGCTGGCCCTGAAAACCCAATGGGCTTATATGCATTACGTCTAGCACATGGGCGTGGTGAATATCTGATCCATGGTACTAATGCGGATTTTGGGATTGGTATGCGAGTGAGCTCTGGTTGCATTCGTTTGCGTCCTGATGATATTGAAGCCTTATTTAAGACGGTACCAAAAGGAACTCGTGTTCAAGTTATTGATCAGCCCATAAAATACTCCAAAGAAACGGATGGTAGTTATTACATTGAAGTACATCAGCCATTGTCACGGACAAACAGTGATGATCCTCAAACCATGCCAATCAAGCTATCTGACGATTTCAAGCATTTTCTAGAGAATGAAGGGGTTGATAAGGCATTAGTAGAAAAAGAGCTAGCAAGGCGTTCTGGTATGCCTGTGCGTGTGAATAATGATCAGGGCAACAGTATTCCTGAAAGTGAAACACAACATCAAGGTTTAGTGCCTATTGAGCCGTTCTCTATTTCACAGCCTGAACCTATCTATGATGGTAAAGTTGGTGCTTTGTTACCTGCGAAATACCGTTCTTCTGTTGTAACTCAATAATCCTGACAAATAATAAGGGCCTATTTTCATAGGCCCTCATAAATACTATTAGCTTCAAAGAAGCGTCGTATCAGCTAGATAACGACCAAATTGAACTTATTTTTTGTAAGTACGAACTTGGTTATCTAAACGCTGGTTAGCGCGCGCTGCTTCTTCTTGAGCTGTCTGTACGTCAGAACGCAGAGACTGAACGTCGTTGCTCAGTTGATCAACTTTACCATTCAGAGTTTGCACGTCTGAAGAGAGTTTTTGCACTTCAGTGCTGTTAGAACAACCCGCTAGTAATGCTGAAGCTAATACGATAGAGCCCAGTACAATTTTAGTACGAATCATTATTTTACCCTCTAGATTGATTTATCTTGAAAATATAAAAAAGCAAGTCACCAAACAATAGAGCTAAGCTTGTTATCTTAAAGCTTGCTATATCCCTTTAAAACAACCTAATGAAAATTAGGGTATGGCACTTACTATGTCTTATGCTAGTACTAAATATAAAGTTTTGCTAGAAATACTTTATATTTAGTACTAGGAAAAAGGAGAAAAATTTAAATTAAGATTAATAAAGGTTGTTATTTGACCAATCTGAGCGTGTTTTATGATATTACTCTTAAATCGCGATAAGATATTTACTAGAGAAAAGGAAATAAAGGAATAGTTACATCAAGGCAGCACTTAATGTTAAATCTAAATAAAAAGGCCGATAGCTAAAATAGTCACTATCGGCCTCTAGAAGACAATTAAAAATTAAAGTACATGAACTGAAGATGTGTTGGTTGTACCGCTTTGTACTAATGCACCAGAAACCATCACAACAGCATCACCAGAAACCGCTAAACCACTTTCTAGCGCTGCGCGTTTACCTTCACGGTAAAAATCATCTGTGGATGTAAAACCACCGACAATCATTGGGATCACACCTTTGACTAACAGTAACTGGCGTGCAGTTTCTTCATTGGTAGTCAATGCTAGGATTGGTGCTGTAGGGAAATATTTACGTACAGATTTAGCCGATTTACCACCGTAGGTTGCAACAACGATCAATGGAACATCTAATTTTTCAGACATTTCCACAGCACCACGACATACAGCTTCAGTGACACGTAAGCGTTGGCTTGGTTTTTGGTTATCAATGCGAGTTTGCATGACACGGTCTGTACGCTCACAGATAGTTGCCATAATGGTAACGGCTTCTACTGGATATTTACCTTTAGCACTTTCACCAGACAGCATAACTGCGTCTGTGCCGTCTAAAATAGCGTTGGCAACGTCGCCTGCTTCTGCGCGGGTAGGGCGTGGGTTTTTGATCATTGAATCTAACATTTGCGTTGCAGTGATCACGACTTTGCGTGCTGCGACACATTTTTCAATCATCATTTTTTGTGCAAAAATAACTTCTTCAACCGGGATCTCAACGCCTAAATCACCACGAGCAACCATGATGCCGTCTGAAGCTTCTAAAATCTCATCAAAATTATTTAAACCTTCTTGGTTTTCAATCTTAGAAATAATTTGGATGTTCTCGCCACCATGTTTTTTCAGGTGAGCACGAATTTCTTCAACATCAGAGCGCTTACGGATAAAAGAAGCAGCAACAAAATCAACACCTTGTTCGCAACCAAAGACTAAGTCTTCTTTATCTTTTTCAGCTAACGCTGGAAGGCCAATTGAAACGCCTGGCAGATTAACCCCTTTTTTCTCACCGAGGTCACCGTTATTTAAAACTTCACAAACGACTTCAGTAGCAGTGACATTAGTCACTTTCATGCCAATTAAGCCATCATCAACTAATACAGTATTACCAACTTTTAAATCTGAAGTTAAGCCTGCATAGGTCACTGCAACTTTATCTTTGTTACCTACAACTGAAGTGTCGGTAGTGAATGTAAAAGTTTGACCCGCAACGAGAGAAACGTCGTTACCACCTTCCAATTTCATGGTGCGGATTTCAGGACCTTTAGTATCTAACAGAATAGCTGCTTGTTTACCCGTTTTTGCACAAACAGAGCGAAGGTTTTTGATACGTTGACCATGTTCTTCATAGTCACCGTGAGAAAAATTGAGGCGCATGACGTTCATGCCAGCATCAAGAAGTTGAGTCAGTTTTTCTTCTGATTCGGTTTTTGGACCGATAGTACAAACAATTTTGGTTTTTTTCATGGCAGTCTATCTAATGTTATAAAGGAAATCGGAATTGCCGCCGATGCTTAGTACATTTAATAAATCGTGCGCATGAAAAATTTTGTTGCGCAACTCATTTATAAGAATAGGCGACAGTCTGGTGTTTAATGCATTTTTACACTTAAATTTGTCACATTTTGATTCTTATTATAGTGTAGATGACAAATTGAATTAAAGCTAACGTATTGATTTGCTACTGTTGAAACCTTTCAGCCAGCGCGAGTATTATAGACAACAAAAAACTGTGAGACAAATCAAATTTTATAAAATTAAAAGAAGAGACCGTTCAGATCAAAAATTCAGTTAATATTAAGTCATTTAATTTGTTGCGCAACAAGGTAAGGGAATAATAATAGACAATCAAGAGAAATTTTAGCGGGTGGGAAGATAAATAAAATGGTGCGTCCGAGTAGACTCGAACTACCGACCCCCACCATGTCAAGGTGGTGCTCTAACCAACTGAGCTACGGACGCACTGAGAAACTTGGCTTGTGTTAATTTGAAATGGTGCGTCCGAGTAGACTCGAACTACCGACCCCCACCATGTCAAGGTGGTGCTCTAACCAACTGAGCTACGGACGCGCTGAAAATTAACATTGTGTTCACTAGAAATGGTGCGTCCGAGTAGACTCGAACTACCGACCCCCACCATGTCAAGGTGGTGCTCTAACCAACTGAGCTACGGACGCATTTAAAAGTTATCTAGGTGACAACGGGGATGAATATTAACGTTATGAGGTTCATCTGGCAAGGGGAAAATGTATTTTCGTGATAGTTTGCTCGTATTTAAAACTATCTGGTGCGAAATACATCTTCCCCCATAATAAAAAGCTTAAAAAACCGTCAATTAGCGGGCAGAGCGAAGTAGAATAACATCCTCTGTTTGCTTATGGATCCACATAATCCGTGTCGCCATTCCTACTGCTGCTGCGCTTAAACCAATAATAAAGCCAATCCAAAAGCCTTTAGGTCCCATGGCCGGTGCGATAATATCAGTTAATGCTAAGATATAACCGGAAGGTAAGCCAAGTAACCAATATGCCGTGAAGGTAATAAAGAAAATAGAACGTGTATCTTTATAGCCACGTAAAATTCCCGCACCAATAACTTGCACAGAGTCTGAAAGCTGATAAATAGCGGCATATAGCATTAAACTACTCGCTAAAACAACCACCTCTGGGTTTTTGTTATACATCATCGCAATTGGCTCACGGAAGACCGCGGTGAGAACTGCGGTAAAACAAGCGACCATTAAGCCAACAGCAATACCAGTATAAGATGAAACTTTAGCGGCTTCAGTTGAGTTCTGCCCTAAGTTATAACCAACGCGAATGGTTGCTGCTATTCCTAATGATAATGGGAACATAAACATCACAGAACTGAAATTCAACGCAACTTGGTGACCAGCTACTGCGACAACACCTAATGGGGCGACTAGCAGTGCAACGACAGCAAATAAAGTGACCTCAAAGAAAAGTGCCAGACCAATAGGGGTACCTAATACGATAATTCGCTTTAAGATTAATGGATTTGGCGATGTGAAAGAGAGTGTAGGGCGAATATCGCGCTGCGCAGTAGCACGTTTCACATACCATCTCATCATCAGACACATAGCCCAATACACTGATGCAGTGGCGACACCACAACCCACACCACCTAAAGCAGGTGCACCAAAGTGACCATAAATAAAGATATAGTTAATAGGAATATTAATCATTAGGCCAAGAAAACCAATCACCATCCCCGGTTTGGTTTTTGAAAGCCCTTCACATTGGCTACGATACACTTGATAAAATAAGTAGCCCGGTGCTCCCCACATAATGGCATGTAAAAAACGGACAGACTTATCCGCCAATTCTTTATCAATATGGGGCATATTGCTGATAATAAGCTGGCTATTATAAAGAAGGCACATAATGCCTAAGGCTAAAAGTAGCGCTAACCATAGCCCTTGTTGAATTTGGTCGCCAATTAAGTTACGACGGCCTGACCCATTCATTTGTGCAACGATTGGGGTTAACGCCATCAAAATGCCTTGGCCAAAAAGAATAGCTGGCAGCCAGATGGAAAAACCAACTGCAACTGCGGACATCTCAATTTCACTAACACTTCCAGCCATAACGGTATCCACAAACCCCATTGCAGTTTGTGAAAATTGAGCTAAAACGATAGGAATACCAAGTGCCAACAAGCTACGCGCTTCTGTAAAATATTTCTGCACGCATACACCTTTGTAATAAAAGCAAGTAAGAGGAAAAAATTAGAAAAATAAATGAGTTACTAAAATCTCATTGATTATTAAAAACCGCTCATTCTATCCCTTTTCTATATGGATTCCAATAATGATATGGTAACAAACTATAAAAGAGCATTTTAGAACCTAAAATATTGCTAAATACTAGGTTTATTATCGCTTTGTTTACCACTCAAATAGGATAGATCTCTAAAAATTCTGATGTAAACTGAGTCTATTAATCCACTACACTGAGAATCATTATGTTTACAGGCATTGTTCAAGCGACTGCTCCTATTATTGAAATTACAGAAAGAGCCAACTTTCGAACTCATGTAATGAAATTTACCCCAGAATTACTTAAAGGTTTAGAAACAGGGGCTTCCGTTGCACATAATGGTTGTTGTTTGACGGTAACAAACATTGACGGTGAAAGAGTCAGTTTTGATCTAATCAAAGAAACTCTAAGATTAACTAACTTAGGGGAATTACAAGAAGGTGATGTTGTTAATATCGAACGCGCCGCAAAATATGGTGACGAAATTGGTGGCCATGTTGTTTCTGGGCATATTATGACAACAGCTGAAATTAGTAAAATCTTTACATCTGAAGATAACCACCAAATTTGGTTATCAATTCATGATAAGGCTTTGATGAAATATATTTTGCATAAAGGCTTTGTGGCGATTGATGGTATCAGTTTAACGGTGGGTGATGTAATCAATAATCGGTTTTGTGTCCATCTTATCCCAGAAACATTAGAAAGAACAACACTAGGTAAAAAACGCTTGGGTGATAAAATAAATATTGAGATAGACCCTCAAACGCAGGCAATTGTTGATACGGTTGAACGCGTTTTAAATCAAAAAGAACAAGAAAAGTTATTACAGCAAGCAGAAGAGTTGGCTAATGTAGCGAAAACAGAGTGAATAGGCATAAAAGCTAGCAATTGCGTTATTTATGTTAAAGATAAATAGCGATATAAGCAATCAGGTAGGCTATAGCAATGGTAGTTTATGCTATAGCCTGAATAAAGCATGGTTGGATTTTGTTTATTGAATGTAGGTTATGGAGTTCTATTAAATAAAGAAGGTTAAAATTGCTTAAAAAATACAATGAGCTCTAGTTTTCATTATTAATAGATCATTTTCACTAAAATTGACAGAAAAGCTAGCGTTATCACGTTCAATTGCTTCAACTAATCGCTTGAAATGTGGGCTGTTTTTATGCATCTCTAATGCCTGAGTGTCTTCCCATTCCTCGAAAACAATGTAACCATTTTCTTTAGCCATAAGATCATATTGAATGCATCCTTTCTCTCGGCGGCTTAGTTTTGCTAAGTCACGAACGATTTCTTTCGTTAAATACCCATCCGTCCTTTCTGTTGTAATTTGGGCATACACAACAATACTCATTCCGTTCTCCTTATGTATTAAGAACTATCTTAATGGGTACTTAGTTTTTGTATTGTAAAAAAGCGAATAACTCGATTTTAAAAATGCCGACGGCGTCATAGTAAAGTATCTTTTAAAATCACGGTAAAAGTGGGATTGATCATAATAGCCTGTTTCAAACCAACGGTAGGTATCTGGTTCTACTACCATACTTTTTAAAACGTGCTCTAAGCGGCAATTGATCTGGTATCTTTTTGGCGTAATACCGTATTCTTTTAAAAACTCTTTTTGAATGACTCGGAGGTGTAAACCTGTCTCTTCGGCAATTTCAGTGATTTTTTTAGTTGGGTTACGATATAGCAACTCTAAAATTTCATCTGTGAAATGAGACTTTTTCTTGGCTTTTGTCCTATTAAAGCAATCCAACAACTCTTTGAATGAAGAATTAGCTAAAGCTTCAAACCAACGGTCTTTCCATATGTCATTCAGAGCGATGGGGTCATCAGTATAATTTAGTGTTCTTTGAGGCAGAAGAAAACGCAATGCATCATGACGAATACGTAATACCATGACTTTTGAATCATTAGGGCTAGCGGTAAATGTATTGACTCTAGGAATAATGAGTTGATAAGGGTCTACGACTGAGTTGCTTTCAGTTGTCATCTGAAATGTATCTGATGAAACCCAGATTTCAGCACCCGTTCCAGGAAAAATTTTAATTGCCTCTGTAAACTCTTTGATTATTAAAATAGAGCTAACAAAGGATTTTAATTCATCTGGTGGATAATACTGTTTTAACATCATTCTTGAGCACTCATTATTTAATGTCGCAATGATAACGTTTTTTAACAAAAAAATTAACCATGAAATATCTATATCTTAGTAGATAACAAAATAAAAGCCTTATTTATTAGTGAAATCCGCTTTGAATAAAGAAACGTGATAAGAAAGTTCAGGTTTTGTGAGCTAAGAATAATGGGCGATATAGAAAAATACTTAATAAGTATTACGGTATAGTCACAAGTGCTATACACTGGAAGACGTTTTTCTTGAATTTATTAAATAACAATCATGCCGATAAAATACGGCATGATTGATTCGATAAACTACATTTTATGAATTCGCCTGGCAGTCGACCTGCTCAAGAGTTTGACTGTTTTTTTTGTCACAGCGTTGCATAAAATAACCAATAGCCATTGGGATAATTGTAACTGCCATTACACCAGTTGTGGCTAACAATGGGTCGAAGGGCAGGGCAGAAACAAGCAGGCTTGCTAAAAAACATAGGCCTAACTGTAAAGCATTCTGCAACGCAGCTGCTTTACCACTCGCACTAGGAAATGTATTTAGTGCTTTGGATACTGCAATAGGGTAAGAGGCCCCGTTCATTGCCGCCATAAAGCAGAATGGGATCAATATCATGGTTAATGATGGCGTGGTATAGATGGCCATGATGAATAAAATAGACATGCTTACCGCGTAACCAATCAGTAACAATGGAAATAACGCTTCTGCACGAATTTTTGCTAATAAAATACGGCAGCCATATCCACCAACAATAAAGGCTAAAGTTTGTGGAATATAACTCAGACCAATATCAGCAGGGTTGAATCCCATGTTACGTAAGATAAAAGGTGACCCTGTTAACCAAGCGAAGAAACCCGCACTACAGGATGCATAAACCAGCACGTTACCGCTGAAAACAGGGGAACTGAGTAAGTTTGAGAAAGAAATCTTAGCCTGCGGTTGGCTGTCATCAGTGATCGTTTTAACTGAGACATTTTTCAAAAAGAGTGTTGGTAATAAAAGTAATATGCCCACAGCCATTAGGATCAGGAAAATTGCTTCCCATGTTTGGTGCTCTAGAACCCATGCACCTAATAATGGCGCTAAAGCAGGGGATAGCGCGACTAGCGGCATAATAGAAGCAAAGACTTTTTGGGTATTTGCTTCATCATAGCGGTCGATAACAAGCGCTTGCCATAAAACCGCAGCGGAGCAGACACCAACCGCCTGTAAAAAACGTAGAGTTAACAGCTGTGTTGCGGTTTCTACCCAATAAATGGCTAAGCTACTTATAATGAAAATAGTTAAGCCCACAATGAGCACAGGCTTACGGCCAAGTTTGTCTGATAATGGCCCCCACAACAGTTGAGCGAAGGCAAAACCAGCTAAAAATATACTGAGAGAAGCACTGATAGCGCCTTCAGATGTATGCAAGGTGTTTTGCATAGCACCAAATGCAGGTAAATACATATCAATGGCTAAAAACCCTAGCATGCTAAGTCCTGCAAGGTAAACCATAAAACCAGGGGAATTTTTTTTCACAGTATTCGACATAATTATTACTTATCTGATATTTAAAAAAATGTTAATGATGACTCCATTGTATAGGCTATTTTTTTAGGTTGTGAAACGGTAATATTTGGATCTTGCTATCAAAATTTTCGAAAGGAGAAGTTATGTGGTCTGCGCATGCACTCGAAGTGATTGATGCAGTTGCTCGAACTGGGAGCTTTAGTGGTGCTGCTGAAGAATTGCACCGTGTACCTTCTGCAATCAGTTATACCGTAAAGCAAGTTGAAGAATGGCTTGCGGTTCCTCTATTTGAACGCCGACATCGTGATGTTGTTCTGACAGAAGCAGGAGCGATATTTATTAAGGAAAGCCGTTCTGTTATCAAAAAAATGACAGATACCCGGCATCAGTGCCAGCAAGTTGCAAATGGCTGGCGCGGGCAATTTAGTATTGCCGTTGATTGCATTGTTAAACCTCAAAGGACGGAACAGTTAATTATTGATTTTTATCGTCATTTTCCTGATATTGAACTTTTTATTCATCCAGAAGTGTTTAATGGAGTGTGGGATGCACTGGCTGACGGGCGCGTAGATGTTGCGATTGGTGCGACTCGAGCGTCCCCGATAGGTGAAAGATACAGTTTCCGTGATATGGGGTTTATGCCGTGGATGTGTGTCGCAAGTCCGGAACATCCATTAGCAAAAATAGGTGAAAAACTGACTGATGACCAAATGAGAGAGTATCCGAGTTTGTGCCTTGAAGATACCTCTCGTAACCTTCCCAAACGTGATACTTGGGCACTTGATAACCAACGTCGGCTTGTCGTGCCTTACTGGGAAAATGGTCTAGCTTGTTTAGTTAACGGGTTATGCGTTGGAATGGTACCTGAGCATCGAGCAGCTCCGCTTTGTGAAAAAGGCCAATTGGTTGAGCTAGCATTAGCCCAGCCATTTCCACCCAGTCCTTGCTGTTTAACTTGGGTGGAAAATAACACATCACCCGCGCTCCGTTGGTTATTAGATTACCTTGGCGATAACGAAACGCTCAACGCAGAGTGGCTTTCAACTTAACTATTTTTCTTATCGACGGTAATCGATAAATGGACCGTCAGCGACAGAACGACGTTCTACAAGGCGAGGGTGGACTTCAATTGTTTGAGCATCTTCGCGCTTATTTACGATACGATCGAGCAGCATAGTGAAGGCCATTTGGCCTAAACGCTCTTTTGGTTGGTGGATAGTGGTCAATGCTGGGGTAAAATAGCGCGCATTTCGTACATTATCATAACCAATGATTGAAATGTCTTGTGGAACACGTAGCCCCATTTCATCAGCCGCACAAATGGCTCCCATCGCCATGATATCGCCGCCACAAAATACCGCGGTAGGGCGTTGTTTATGGCTTAAAATTTGCATCATTGCTTTATAACCAGACTCAGGTTCGAAATCACCTTGCACTATCCACTGGTCTCTCAGTGTGATCTTTGCCTCTTCCATTGCTTTTTGGAAGCCTGTTAAGCGGCCGATACCTGTGTTTCTTTCGAGCGAACCTGGGATCACACCAATATCACGGTGCCCACGATCAATTAAATAGCGGCCTGCAAGGTACCCACCATGGAATGAATTATCAATAATACTGTCTGTAAAATCACCTCGGGAGGTTCCCCAATCCATCACCACCATTGGGATATTGCGATAATCTTCAAGCATACTAATTAACGTATCTGGATATTCAGAACACATCACGAGTAGGCCATCAACGCGCTTTTGCGCTAACATTTGCAAATACGCTTTTTGTTTTCCCAAATTATTATGGGAATTACAAAGTATAAGCGTGTAACCTTTTTCATAACAACTATTTTCAACTGATTCAATGACTTCCGCAAAGTAAGGCGCTTCACTTGAGGTTGCGAGTAAACCAATCGACTTTGTATGATTAACTTTTAAACTACGGGCAACTGCACTCGGTGAATAATTGAGCTCTTTAATCGCAGCCCAGACCGCTGTCTTAGTATCATCGGCCACAAAGCGCGTTTTATTAATAACATGGGATACAGTCGTGGTAGATACGCCAGCGCGTTTCGCCACATCTTTAATCGTTGCCATGGGGAAAAAAAACTCCTGACCAATAACCGGTCTCAATAAGAATTCTTGTTAAAAAATTACCTGCATATTGATGCATTGATCCTTTGCTGGCAATAATTTAGCGATTTGTTGTCGATTTTGTCTGATCTAGCGCAAAAACGAAAGAAATAATTGATGTTATAACATGTGATATAGACACTAGTTTTACTTTTTTGGATATGTATACTTAATAACCTTAATTATTGCATGGTTATTTGTTAATTCAATTACATTAGAATGAGAGGAACTCATGGATACAGATGTTAAATATGGATTGCTTGCTGCATTGGGCTCATTAGCAATGATTATCTTTCTTGCTGCACATATTTTCTGATTTTATTTCAGCCTCAAGTAGGGTGAAATAAAAGGGCGAGTGTATCTCGCCCTTGTCTATTTATGCTTTGTTTCAATACTTGCTAGGTGACTATGCTAAGTTTTCTTCCACAAATTTCCAGTTAACCAGTGCCCAGAAGTTTTCTAAGTATTTAGGGCGGGCGTTACGGTAATCGATATAGTAAGCATGCTCCCAAATATCAACGGTTAACACGGGTTTATCATCACCAGAAATTGGGGTCGCAGCATTCGATGTATTTACGATTGCAAGGCTACCATCTGCTTTTTTCACTAACCAAGTCCATCCAGCACCGAAGTTTTTGGTTGCTGCATCAGTAAACTGAGCTTTAAATTCAGCAAAAGAACCGAATGCTTTATTAATAGCTTCCGCAACTTTTCCTGTCGGCTCGCCACCAGCGTTTGGCGCTAAGCAATTCCAATAGAAAGTGTGGTTCCAAACTTGTGCCGCGTTGTTAAAAACCCCTGCTTCAGAAGTTTTGATTATTTCTTCTAAAGATTTTCCTTCAAAGTTAGTACCTTTGATGAGGTTATTTAAGTTAACAACGTATGTGTTGTGGTGTTTACCATAGTGATATTCTAAGGTTTCTGCAGAGATATAAGGTTCTAAAGCATCTTTTGCATACGGTAAAGCGGGTAGTTCAAATGACATTGCGTACTCCTTGATTGCTTTTATATCAAAATACTCAGGGTGTTTGCTCTTAAAGTGAGCGAAATAATATGTCACAGCTTATCATTAGAGTTTCACCTATTGGCGATATGATACTTAATATATTAATGATAGCACGATCAACCTTACAAAGGTAAGGTAATGAGACGACTAAGATGCTAACAGATAAATAGAGAAATTACAGATAAAAATCATATAGATATTGTAGGTGAGGAACCTAAGCACATTAAATTTCAGTTCTTACTTAGAAATAGCTACTTGTTTGACTTAGGTAAAGAGAAGATAGAAAAGGTGCCTTTTTACTTTTTGGGATGCTATAGTAATGCCCCTATAAAACTGGCATATTGTATGAAACAATTCAGTTTCTTATTATATCAGTCAATCAGTCAATGTATTCTGTTAAGTTGCGGTAGACTCTCAGTTACCGGCTGACTGCAAAACCTGCATCTTTGTTTTAAGGAAGTTAAAAAATGACAACTATTGAAAGAATTGAGCGCCAAATTAAAGAAAACCCAATTTTATTATATATGAAAGGCTCTCCTAAACTTCCGAGCTGTGGTTTTTCTGCTCAGGCAGTACAAGCTCTGTCTTCTTGTGGTGAACGTTTTGCCTATGTTGATATCTTACAAAATCCAGATATTCGTGCGGAATTACCAAAATATGCAAATTGGCCAACTTTCCCTCAACTGTGGGTTGATGGTGAGCTGGTCGGTGGCTGTGATATCATCATGGAAATGTTCCAGCGTGGTGAGCTTCAATCTCTAATTAAAGAAACGGCTGATAAATACCGTTCAGCAGATGAAGCTAGCGCAGACTGAATTAAGCCATAATTAAAAGACTGAAAAACCGTATTTGGTGAAAGCATTGATGACTTTCTACTAAACACGGTTTTTTTTATGTCATGACTATTGATAAAAAGATTATTGAGAGTCTTCAATAATTGGCCAACCACCCAATTTCTTCCACTTATTAACAATTTCGCAAAATAGCAGAGCCGTTCGATTCGTATCATACAAAGCGCCATGAGCTTGTTTGCCATCAAATGGGATACCTGCGGAAACACACGCTTTTGCCAAAATGGTTTGACCAAATACTAAGCCACTTAATGCCGCTGTATCAAAGGTTGCAAATGGATGGAAAGGATTACGTTTTAAACCTGCTCGTTCGGCAGCATTCATGACAAAGCTGTGATCAAAATTTGCGTTATGAGCGACAATAATTGCGCGATTACAATCTGTATTCTTCATGCCCTTGCGGATGACTTTGAATATCGCATGAAGAGCCTCATATTCGCTAACAGCACCGCGTAGAGGGTTAGTTGGATCAATTCCCGTGAAGGCAAGAGCGGATGGCTCAAGATTTGCGCCTTCAAAAGGTTCTACATGAAAATGTAATGTTTCATCCATGGAGAGCCAGCCGTCTTTGTCCATTTTTAAGGTGATGGCAGCAATTTCTAACAGGCCGTCAGTTTTTGCATTAAACCCACCTGTTTCAACATCAATAACGACAGGATAGTATCCCCTGAAGCGGTTCACTAGGGCATTTGGATTGTTTTTTTCAGACATTAGGACTTTCAGTTTTAGTTTTCTGGTTGGGTGACATTATGCCAAAACCAGTAAAAATTTGCAGGTAAACGGTGATAAAAGTTTAGGCGATGAGTTAGGCGCCTAAACTTTTAAATTATATCGCTAATTAATGGCCTAGGCCTTTACTTGCGCTTTTGTTTTCGATCAGCTCAATTTTATAGCCATCTGGATCTTCGACAAATGCAATCACAGTTGTTCCACCCTTAACAGGGCCCGCTTCACGAGTTACGTTACCACCCGCACTACGGATATCATCGCACGTTTTTGCAACATCATCGACGCCTAAGGCGATATGACCATATGCGTTACCCATGTCATATTGGTCAACACCCCAGTTATAGGTTAACTCTATGACAGCGCCTTCACTTTCATCGCTGTAGCCAACAAATGCGAGAGAGTATTTATACTCTGTGTTTTCACTGGTTCTTAATAAGCGCATGCCTAACACTTTTGTGTAAAAGTCGATAGAACGCTGCATATCAGTAACACGTAACATAGTATGGAGTAAGCGCATTTTTAAACCTCTTGGAATCAGCCTGAATCGATTTACCTATTAATATAACGTGCTTAAATTAATAAATACAATGATTACAGTTTGTTTTTTGAACAAATAATGGTAATACTCATTTCTAGGAGTATATCATACATTTATGGTGATTTTTTCTTTTGAAGGGGAAAGTTATGGCTGAACAACTTGAATTTTTTGAGATCCCCAGCCCTTGTCGTGGTATTTGCCAAAGTAATGAACAAGGCTATTGTCGAGGTTGTTACCGCACTCGTGATGAACGCTTTAACTGGTTAAA
Source organism: Providencia sp. PROV076 (assembly GCF_028483405.1). Lineage (NCBI taxonomy): Bacteria > Pseudomonadati > Pseudomonadota > Gammaproteobacteria > Enterobacterales > Morganellaceae > Providencia > Providencia sp. PROV076. Next base: position 95,226 of record NZ_JAMPRR010000005.1, read on the forward strand.
ATTTTCGGATAGTGAAAAACGAAATGTCCTTCGTTTATGTCACCAACGTTATTTAAGAATATTAAATAAAAAAATAGCTCAAGAGAAAACCATCGATACACAACAACAACTTTTCTAGTTTCCTGTTTAAAAATAATGATAAAAAAATCAAATGTTTTATTTTTAATGAAAATTAATCCATAATAAATTATTAGCATGCTATTTATTTCTGAGTTTATATTTCAATGAAATTTTATTTATTCAAAATTATTATAGATTAAATTTAAATGACTGTAATTAACATGATTTTAAGATTAACTATATTTGTTTGTTTTTTAAAGGTTTATGTGACATTGTTTTTTTTATTGTTATTCATGACTGCTATAAGAGCTAAAATAGATAGATCAAAAAGGAGAGTGCGGCTATTCTTATTAATAAGATAATTGATAGGTTATCTTATTAAGCTTAGGTTGAGAAAATGTATGAATCAACGACATATTAATTAGAGTTATATCTCATAATAAATCAGCTATTGTAACTAGATATAGGTATTTAATAGCTAATATATAAATAAAAAGTTGTAAGTATAAAGGGAAATTAATATATAATTCAAAAAATAATATGAAGATGGTATATTTTTTTGACATTATAATTATATAAAGGAGGGTAAATTGGAATCACAAATTGGGACAGAGTTATCACGTGTTGTTCGCATGTGGAGAGCATTAATCGACTATCGTTTGAAGCCTCTTAAACTTACACAAACACATTGGGTTACATTGCATAATATAAGTCAACTACCGCCTGAGCAATCTCAAATACAGTTAGCAAAAGCGATTGGTATTGAACAGCCTTCACTAGTAAGGACTCTAGATCAGTTAGAGGAAAAAAAGCTTATTTCCAGACATACTTGTACAAATGATAGGAGAGCTAAAAGGATAAAGTTAACGGAAGAATCTGAACCCTTTATTAAAACGGTAGATCAAGTCATAAACAATACGCGTATAGAGATATTGAACAATATTAGTAAAGATGAACTTTATCAATTATCACAGTTACTTATGAAACTTGAAAAAAATATTTTAAGATTACAAAATGATTCTTGATATGAAAATAATATACCTAACTAATAAATGGTGTGCTAATCATTAAACTAGCAATTAAGTAATCGGGCTATGTAATTTGTATGATGGTGATATAGGAATAGGTCAATGGAAATAATAATTACACCCAGTTATGATTCTTGATAAGTCATTACCTTTAAATATAATTAATACTGTTAATTATATTTACCTACGGTATTTCTAATTGTTAGCTGGCTAATTTATTAGTGCGTATTAATTAATAATAAACGATTTATTAAAGGGGGGAAGTTAAGTGCCTTTTTGGGTTCGAAAGCAAGGCATTTATTTGTAAGCAAGAAACTGTATTACCTAAAAGCTATGTATGATGAATATAAAATATAATTATATATCATGAAGTAACTATATTATTCAGCAATATTATTTTAAGGCATACTCACCGGCATTGGCCAGTGAGTATGCCTAATTTCGTATCGTAAGATTACCGAGGAGACACAGTCACTGTATTTCCGCTATTTGCAATCATAACACGTTGGCCATTACGGAAGGTGCTAGGGTCTTGTTTTTGAACAACAACAATGTTTTTGCCGCTATCGAGGCGGATCTCTAATTGAACACCTTGGCTTCTATTTAATGCGCCTTGAGCTTCCTGACCGGCTAAACCACCGGCAATAGCACCTGCAGCTGTTGCTAATGTGTTACCTGTACCACCACCGATGGTGTTACCTAATAACCCACCAAGTACAGCACCACCAATTGCGCCAATTACGTTACCGTCTTCACCAGCTTGAATAGTCACAGGGCGAGCATTCAGAACAGTACCATAAGTCACAGTCTGTACCTGTTTCGCATCCTTGGCAGAAATAGTATCACCAGAAAGCGTACTGGTATTGACACAGCCTGATAAGGCTGCAACTGCTACAACACCTACAAAAACTTTCTTAAGCATAAGAACTCCTATGAGATTTGCTGTCTGTGGCACTAACATAGCATCGTATATTTGTTTTCACCATAAATACAACAAGTATCAAAATAATGGTATTAAAAAGCGATGGTTAGATTACCGATTCTGATTTAAATAGAGCGTAAACACTAGGTAAAATATCTCAAATTCGTGATTATTTCATTCAATAAGGCACTCTTTGTTAAATATTCACATAGGGTAGTCAATTCATGAGCATCATTTCGCACAAGTTGCCAAACAGGGTAAGGCTTTAAACTTTAACTGAAGCGCGAAACAGTTATGCTGAGCTGATCAATGCATTATGTACCATAATATTGAAAATGAAAATTTCAGACATTAAAAAACGACTTTTTTATTTGGTTTGTCTAGCAATTTTTAGTTTTAAAGTACTTATTTATTATTCCTGCGAAGCGCTCCGAGAAATTGCATCGAATTGTTGACAAAATTTGTCATCAAAGCACAATCTTTTGTAGCTGAATATTGTAAAGTTAATGTGCACTCTGAAGGAACAAGAATAATGATGAAATCGGGTCGTTACATAGGCGTTATGTCAGGAACTAGCCTAGATGGTGTTGATGTCGTTCTTGCCGCAATCAGTGACAAATTTGTCGCAGAGCAATCCAGTTTGAGTGTTGCGTTTCCCATCGAGTTAAAAAAACGAATTCTAGATATATGCCAAGGGCAGGCAACAACGCTATCAGAGGTTGGTAAAATTGATAGAGAGCTTGGCTCTTTATATGCAGATGCGATAAACCAACTTCTTATTCAAACAGGGCTAACAGCCGAAGATATCATTGCGATTGGTTGTCACGGTCAAACTGTTTGGCACGAACCTGATGGCGAACAGCCTTTTACTATACAGTTAGGTGATAACAACCGTATTGCAGCTTTAACAGGGATCACAACGGTAGGGGACTTTCGCCGAAGAGATATGGCTTATGGTGGGCAGGGAGCGCCTTTAGTTCCCGCATTTCACTTAGCTGTTCTAGGGCATTCTACAGAAAAGCGAATTGTACTGAATATTGGTGGAATTGCTAATGTGACAGCTTTATTACCAGGGGCTTACGTCAAAGGCTACGATACAGGACCGGGAAATATGTTAATGGATACCTGGAGCTGGCGTATCCAACAAAAAGCATTCGATAAAGATGGTGAATGGGCAAGTCGTGGTCAAGTTAACCATGTATTACTAAAAGCCATGTTAAGTGACCCATATTTTAGACGTTCCTCGCCGAAAAGTACGGGGCGTGAATATTTTAACATGCAATGGTTAGAACAGCATTTAGTTCATTTTCCATCAATCTCAGCGGATGATGTGCAAGCAACTCTGTGCGAATTGACTGCGGCCTCTATCGCAGAGCAAGTATTACTATGTGGTGGTTGTGAGCGCTTAATAGTCTGCGGTGGTGGAGCAAAGAATACTTTTTTAATGCAACGAATGGCCGCTTTGCTCCCGGGAACTGAAGTGGCGCCAAGTGATAAGTTTGGTTTAAGTGGGGATGATATGGAAGCTTTAGCATTTGCATGGCTAGCAGCACGAACGATATCAGGTCTTCCTGGAAATTTGGCATCCGTTACTGGAGCAAGTCAAGAAACTGTGCTTGGGGCAATATACCCTAAAAATACCGATAAAAAATAACAGTGGTGAAGGATATAAAAATGAACGAGCTAGGTGAAATAGATCTTGCATCGGTACGTCGTGAATACACCAAAAGTGGGTTGAGGCGTAATGACTTAACACCAAACCCACTGACGCTTTTTGAACTATGGATGAAGCAGGCATGTGAAGCTCGATTGAGTGATCCAACAGCCATGTGTGTTGCTACTGTAGATGAAACCGGGCAGCCCTACCAACGTATTGTACTATTAAAACATTTTGATGATAAAGGCTTGGTATTTTATACCAACTTAGGTAGTCGAAAAGCACAACATTTAGAGAAAAATAATAAAATTAGCCTACATTTTCCATGGTATCCATTAGAGCGCCAAGTTAATTTCACTGGGGTTGCTGAGCGTTTGAACCCTATTGAGGTTGTCAAATATTTTCATAGTAGGCCGAAAGACAGCCAGATTGCAGCATGGGCATCAGCGCAATCTTCTAAAATTTCAGCGCGTGGTATTTTAGAAGGGAAATTTTTAGAACTAAAACAAAAATTTAAGAATGGCGATGTCCCATTACCGAGTTTTTGGGGGGGGTATCGAGTGGTATTTGATAGTGTTGAATTTTGGCAAGGTGGGGCGCACCGTCTACATGACCGTTTTTTATACCAGCGAGAAGGCGATGGCTGGAAAATTGATAGATTAGCCCCTTAGGATCATGTTTTTTAGCTGGCACTTAATTGATATGCGCTTTATGCTATAGCTTCATTTAAGAAAATTGACAAATTACACTGGTGAGTTTTTGACAAGCCTCTCAAACTTACTGGTCATTCAAACTAATATAGATAGACAAAATACAACTGATGGAGTCATTGATGTCTAGCAATAACCTGATTAAACAATTGCAAGAGCGGGGCCTCGTTGCCCAGGTAACGGATGAGGATGCGTTAGCAGAGAGACTGGCGCAGGGCCCTATCTCTCTCTATTGTGGCTTCGATCCTACCGCAGATAGCTTGCATTTGGGACATCTGGTTCCTTTGCTGTGTTTAAAACGATTCCAACTAGCCGGGCACAAGCCTGTGGCGTTGGTAGGTGGCGCAACGGGCCTTATTGGCGATCCGAGCTTTAAAGCTACTGAACGTAAATTAAATACCGCAGAAACCGTTCAAGAGTGGGTAGGAAAAATCCGTAACCAAGTTTCACCGTTTTTAAGTTTTGATTGTGGTGATAACAGTGCACGCCTTGCTAACAACTATGATTGGTTTGGCAAAATGGATGTACTGACTTTCTTACGTGATATTGGTAAGCACTTTTCTGTTAACCAAATGATTAACCGTGAGTCTGTTAAGCAACGTTTAAATCGTGATGACGTTGGTATCTCTTTTACTGAGTTTGCCTATAATCTTTTACAAGGTTATGACTTCGCAAATATGAATAAAGAGATGGGTGTAGAACTGCAAATCGGTGGTTCTGACCAATGGGGTAACATCACTTCGGGTATCGATTTAACTCGTCGCTTACACCAAAACCAAGTATTTGGTATGACGGTTCCTCTGATTACTAAAGCAGACGGTACTAAATTTGGTAAAACTGAAGGTGGCGCAGTTTGGTTAGACTCCAAAAAAACCAGCCAATATAAATTCTACCAGTTCTGGATCAACACGGCAGACGCTGACGTTTATCGCTTCTTAAAATTCTTCACATTTATGGAAATAGATGAAATTAATGCACTGGAAGAAGAAGACAAAAATAGTGGTAAGGCGCCTCGAGCTCAATATGTATTAGCGGAATTGGTTACTAAACTAGTACACGGCGAAGAAGGGCTAGCAGCAGCGAAGCGTATCACAGAAAGCTTATTCTCTGGTGCAGTATCTGATTTAACTGAAGCTGATTTTGAGCAATTAGCTCAAGATGGTATGCCTTGCATTACATTAGAAGCAGGCGCTGATTTACAGCAAGCCTTAGTTGATTCAGAGTTGGTTCCTTCTCGTGGGCAAGCAAGAACGGCTATTAGCTCTAATGCGGTATCTATTAATGGCCAAAAACAAACAGAGCCAATGTATGTATTCTCTGATGCAGACCGTTTGTTTGGTCGTTATACATTGATCCGTCGTGGTAAGAAAAACGACTGTTTAATTAATTGGAAATAGCTCTGACTAACCTTTGTAATATCAGCCCGGAATTTTCCGGGTTATACTCGTCCTATTTCAAATTGCATAGGTGTTGATTGCGCTGAGTTCTCCGCATTACATACGGATCTACGCTCGTCGGGTCATCTTGCCATGTTACTTACATGCAATTCGAATTATTTGGAGTATATTCATATTTGCAACGGGTAATCACTGATTTCTCTTCATTCGACATAACAATTCTTTGGGTTCTCAATGAAAAGCGTATTATCAATTCAATCCCATGTTGTTTTCGGCCATGCAGGAAACAGTGCCGCCGCATTTCCTATGTGCCGGATGGGCGTAGATGTGTGGCCACTTAATACCGTACAATTTTCGAATCACACACAGTATCCACAATGGACTGGAAGTGTTTTTCCTGCCCAGCACTTAACTGATATCGTTGATGGATTAGCTAAAATCCATAAATTAGAGATTTGTGATGCTGTATTAAGCGGTTATATCGGCTCAGCTGAGCAAGGAGATGATATCCTTGCGATCGTGAAAAGAGTGAAGGCAGCCAACCCGCAAGCCCTCTATTTTTGTGACCCAGTAATGGGGCATCCTGAGAAAGGTTGCATTGTGGCACCTGGTGTTGCTGAATTCCTTTGTGAGCGAGCGCTGGCTGCTTGTGATGTCATCGCACCAAATTTACTAGAGTTAGAAACATTAACGAGTAGAACAATTAAAAGTGTAGAAGAAGCCGCTCAAGCTGCTCGCGAATTGTGTTACAAAGGCCCTAAAATTGTTCTTGTTAAGCATTTAAGTCGTGCAGGGTATCGTGCTGATCGTTTTGAAATGATCCTTGTAACAGCAGAGCATACTTGGCATGTTAGCCGTCCTCTCGTTGATTTTGGTGAAAAGCAACCTGTCGGTGTTGGTGATTTAACCAGTGGTTTAATGTTGGTTAACTTATTGAAAGGTGAGCCCTTAGATAAGGGGCTAGAGCATGTTGCAGCAGCGGTATATGAAGTGATGATAAAAACCAAAGAAATGGGCGAGTATGAGTTACAGCTCGTTGCGGCTCAAGACAAAATGGTTAACCCTGAACATAATTTCTGTGCAACACAATTAGATTAAATTGATTTGTATTATCGAAAATAGCGCTCTATTGGAAGAGCGCTATTTTACCGATTAAATTAAACCTTCCGCTTTTAATGCATCTTGAACATTAGGGCGTTTAGCGATTTTAGCAATGAAATCTTGCAGGTGACTCAGGCTAGTTAAATCAAGCCCTACGTGTTTTGCCCAGTTACTCACAGTGAATAAATAGGCATCTGCGACACTAAAAGTATCACCAGCAAAGAAAGCTTGCTTAGCGAGTACGCTATCAACATACTCAAATTTATTAAACAATACCTTACGTACAGTATCTTTATACTCTTCTGGCGTTCCTGGTGTGAATAAAGGTGAGAAAGTTTTATGGAGTTCTGTCGAAATAAAATTCAAAGCTTCTAACTGGTGATAACGTTTCATCGAACCTGGAAGCGCGATTAGGTTACGATCTGGTTTTTGATCTGCAATATATTGAACAATAATTGCACCTTCTGTAAGTTGTTCACCATTATCCAGCACTAAAGTGGGTACTTGACCTTTCGGGTTTATCGCTAAAAAGTCTTCACCTTTCTCTGTTTTTTTCTCTTTTATATTCACTCGTTCAATACTGAAATCTAAACCAGTTTCACGCAGAATGATATGGGGAGAAAGTGAGCAAGCACCGGGAGCGTAATATAATTTCATCATAAAACTCCTAAATTATTGAGTTAGCATTCATATGGCAGATAAACACATATCACTTAAGTATATCATCACTTTCTGTTAACGAATTGCCATCAAGTGTGAGTTAAAAAATAAAACCCAAAATCGGACTGAAATTATCGTTAATATAAACAAGCAGAGTACAACCAGTGTTTAAAACTATAAATGATAAAAATACATAAATCTAAGATAGTTACCTTATGTAAGGAAATACTATTTTGTTAAACTCCTCGCCTTGTCTTATGAAAAAAATAAACCGAATAATAAGTAACAGGTGAGTAAATAAATGACCAGCTTGTGTCAAAAATTGAATTTTTTAGGAAAACTAGACCAAATTTTAATGGCTCATCAGCCAAATAAGAGCCATGGGATTAAACGTTTTCTATTAGAGTTTTGGTTTTTCGGTTTAATTAATGCTCGTTCCTGTTTATTCGCTGGATTTTTCTTTTTAGCACTATTCTTGGTACCCGCTAAAGGGCTAATTGGCATACCTCGCTATGATGTGCTACTAATTTTTGCGGTTATTTTTCAAGGATTGTTGGTTTGGTCAAAACTAGAAACTTGGGATGAATTAAAAGCGATTTGTGTTTTTCATTTAGTCGGTTTTATGATGGAACTGTTTAAAACATCAGCAACAATTGGTTCATGGCAATACCCGGATGAAGCCTACACAAAACTTTGGGGGGTTCCTTTATTTACTGGCTTTATGTATGCGGCAGTAGGGAGCTATATCATTCAGTCTTGGCGGTTTTTTAAAGTAAGAATTGAACACTACCCACCTTACTGGATGGCAACAGTAGTCGCTCTGGCTATTTATATTAATTTTTTTAGTCATCATTATATTGATGATTATCGCTGGTATTTAGCTGCATTTATTATGGGATTGTATGCACGTAGTATGGTTTTTTATACTCCGCTTGATAAAGAACGAAAAATGCCATTATTGCTCGCATTTATGCTAATTGGCTTTTTTATTTGGCTGGCTGAAAATTTTGGGACATTTTTTGGTGTTTGGCAATATCCAAACCAAATTGGTGCTTGGTCAATGGTACATGCAGGTAAGTGGGGGGCCTGGTCACTGTTAGTGATTGTTACCTTTACAATTGTTGTACATCTTAAACATATTAAAGCCAATGTGACGATAGCCCGTTAAATAACAAGTTTAATTCATTGTCTGTGAAGAATTTTATCCACAGACAATGAATTAACGCTTACAAGTCTTGCCGCCAAGCATCAATCGACAAGGGTTCACCGAAGTGACTTTCAATTAACCGGCGGGTAACGTCGTGGAGAGGGGCGGCTAAAACTTCTGCTGTATTACCACGTTCAACAACTTCGCCTTTATCCATAACAAGCATTTTATCGCTGACGTGCTTCATCATCCCTAAGTGCTGGGTAACATAGATAAATGCAATATCTTGTTTTGCTTGTAAATCTAGCATTAAATTGATGATTTGCGAGCGCATAGACATGTCTAACGAAGCCAATGCTTCATCAGCAATAATAATCTCGGGTTGTAGAATAAGTGCTCTTGCCAGTGCAATACGCTGTTTTTGCCCTGATGCTAACATATGCGGATAGTATTCAGCGTGGTCAGCAAGTAACCCGACTTGGCGAAGTGTTTGAATAATGCGTCTTTCACGTTCTATACCAGTCAAGTCAGTGTTTAATTTTAAAGGGAGTTCAAGCGTTTGACCAATACGTTGTCTTGGATTTAGGGATGTACTTGGATCTTGGAAAATCATGCGAACACGCTGACAACGGTAGCTATAATCGCCAAAATTTAGGCGTTGACCACGAATGAAAATATCGCCGCTGGTGGGTTCAACAACACCTGATAACATCCGTGCAAGCGTTGATTTCCCTGAGCCATTGGCACCAATAATAGCTAATGTTTGGCCTGCCTGTAAGTTAAAGCTAACGGGCTTAACAGCTTGCAATTCGTGCCGATGAAATAGGCCCTCACGAAAACGGAAAGTTTTAGTGAGATTACGGACTTCAAGTAAGGTCTCCATTTAAGATTGCTCCTCGGTGTTTAGCGGGTAATGGCAAGCAACGAGGTGGCCTTTAATATTGCGCAGTTGAGGCGCATTGATACAAGTGCGTTGTGCATAAGGGCAACGGGGGCCAAGGCGGCAACCAATAGGCAAATGCTCAAGAGAAGGAATTGCTCCGGGTAACGTATTTAATCGTCCTTTGTGGGGAAGAGGGCTTTCAAAATCAGGGATTGAGCGGATCAACGCTTGGGTATAAGGGTGGCGTGGCCGTTGCAGAATATCTTCAGGTGTTGCGCTCTCAACCGTTTGCCCACAATAGAGTACGTTAATGCGATCAACAAGTTTTGACATCATTTCCATATCATGGCTAATGAGCAAAATTCCCATGTTATTGTTTTGATTTAATTTATCCAATAAACGGAAAATTTGTGCCTGAGTGGTAGACTCCATCGCATTGGTAGGTTCGTCAGCGATTAATAACCGTGGTTGGTTAGCTATCGCAATCGCTATCATGACTTTTTGACATTCACCATCGGTGAGTTCATAAGGGTAACTGCGCATGATATCTTTATGATCTTTTATCCCCACACGGTGTAACAGTTCTATCGCACGGCGTTTACGCCAATTAAAACGCTGCCACCAGCGGCCTTTATAAGTCCAACCTGGGATTGATTGAATAAGCTGTTTGCCGATATCAGCGGCAGGGTCGAGGCAAGACTGGGGTTCTTGAAATATCATAGAGATATTATGGCCAATTAACTTGCGACGTTTACGTGGGCTGAGTTTTAGTAAGTCAATGTCTTGAAATCGAAAACGGTCGGCTTTTACACGAATGTTATCTTTAGTTACGCCACAGATAGCTTTCGCAATTAGGCTTTTCCCAGAGCCTGATTCGCCGACTAAACCTCGGATTTCCCCTTCAGATAATGTCATGGATACGCGATCAACAGCTTTGACTGGGCCATTGGCAGTCATAAATTCGATAGTTAAATTGCGGATGTCTAGTAGTGGCATTATTCAACTCCCGCGTTGATGGCACGGTGTAGCCCATCCCCTAAAAGGTTAACGAAAAGTACGCTTATCATGATAGCAACACCGGGTAAGATAACCGTCCAGGGAGCAACGTAGATAAGTTCTAAAGTATCTCCTAGCATGGCGCCCCATTCAGAAGATGGAAGTTGTGCACCTAAATCAAGGAAACCTAAAGCGGCAATATCTAAAATGGCAATTGAAAGTGCCCGAGTTAGTTCAGTTACGAGAATAGGGGTGATGTTTGGTAGTACGGTATACCATAAAATAAAAATGTTTGAAGCGCCATCAAGGCGTGCGGCAACAATGTACTCTTTATCTAACTCATCATGAACAGCGACATAAATGGTTCTTACCATCCGTGGAATTAATGCAAGGCAAATGGCGAGCATCGCATTTTGTAGGCTAGCGCCCATAAATGCGACGACAATAATAGCCAGTAATAAAGACGGAATTGACAGTAATGTATCGAGTATATGGTTGAAAATTGCAGATTTTAATCCACGAGTCATCCCTGCTAAGCAGCCCAGAACTAACCCTATCAGTGTTGCTACCAATGTGACTAAAATAGCCGCACCAAACGTTGATTTAGTGCCAATTAATAGCCGACTCAGAATATCGCGGCCAAGGTCGTCAGTCCCAAAGAAGAAAGCAACATCACCATAATGTGACCAAGATGGTGGTGTTAATTGGTAACCTAAAAACTGTTGATCTAGTGCATAAGGCGCTAGGTAAGAGCCAACAAAGCATAAAATTAATAAAACTAACACACCAACAAATCCCACCATAGAAACCACATCTGATGAGAAGATATTCCATACCACACGTGTTGGGGATGGCATTTTTTGTTCACGATAAAAATTATCTGAGGACATACCAATCCTTATGTTTTAATGGGTCCATCATGGCGCCTAAAATATCAGACAACACATTTACAGTAATCACTAATGCGCCAATTAGCATTACGCCAGCAGAAATTGCGGAGTAGTCTTCTTGGCGGATTGCTGTCACTAACCAACGGCCAAGCCCTGGCCAGTTAAAAACGAGTTCGGTTACCATAGTTAGTGTCAACATGGTGGAAAACTGTAACCCAAGTTTAGGAATAATTGGGGGGATAGCATTATGAAAAATATGGCGACGAATGATTTTAATTCGTGAAAGCCCTCGAATAGCGGCCGCTTTGATATAATTTTCACTGGCGATTTCTTCGGTGCTATTGCGTACTAACCGAATAACCTCTGTTGTAGGCGCCAGCGCCAAAGTAAGAACAGGTAACACCATGTGTTCAAGTACATTGATAATCATATCCTTACGATAGGGCGAATCAGAAAGCCATGCATCAACCAAGGCAAAGCCAGTCACTGTTTTTAAATTATATAAGAGGTCAATTCGACCAGATACAGGTAGCCAGCCTAGATGTAATGAGAAAAAGAGGGTTAAGACTAGGGCGAGTACAAATACAGGGACAGAAAATCCTAATAAAGCAAAAACACTGATAGCAATATCTGCGGGTTTGTTACGCCAAAAAGCAGCAATGATACCCAATGGTATACCTGTCGTTAAAGCAAAAATAAATGCTAAAATGCACAATTCCATTGTTGCAGGGAATGTATCTCTTAATTGTTCGCTGATGGGTTCCCCGTTGATACTTGAAACACCAAAATCAAAATGGAGTAAGCCTTCAAAATAAAAAATGTAGGCGTCAATAAGTGAGGCGCCACTCAATGGGGCATTGGGCGTAAAATAGCTTAAGCTAAAGCTGACTAGCGATAAGAAGAACACCGTGACTAATAAAAGTAAAAAACGACGCAGTGAATAAATAATCATGGTTGCTGCCTCTGTTTTTTCGGAGAAACTTTCTCAGCCTGTTCCATTTCTCGATACACACCAGCAAATGAGGTATTACCAAACGCACTGATCATTAGCCCTTTTATATCATAGCGGTAGGCTTGTAAACGTAAAGAATAGGCAAGCGGTAAGACGGGTAAATCTTCCCCTAAAATTTGCTGTGCTTGGTGGTAGTAATCTATACGTGCGGCTAATTGTTGCGTCAAGAGTGCCTTATGCAAGATTTCATCAAAGGCGGGGTTACACCAATGGCTTAGGTTGGTTTGGGAACCTATTGCCGCACAACTCAGTAGCGGACGGAAAAAACTGTCTGGGTCATTACTGTCAGTTGTCCAGCCCGCTAATGTCATATCATGGCTTCTATCCATTAATTGGTTTTCTTGGAATCGGCCTTCGACAGAACGGATATTCATAACAATACCCACCTGTGCCAAGTCCGCTTGAATAAGCTCAGCCATCTTAAGTGGGCTTGGGTTATATGATTGAGAGGCGATTGGAACCCATAAATCTAATTTTAGATTTTCTAATCCCATCTCTTTGAGCATTTGTTTGGAAAGCTCGGGATTATAATCGGTGATCTTTGCTTGGTTGTCATAAGCCCATGATGCTCTGGGTAAAATAGACGCGGCTGTTTCTGCTGTACCATAATAGATTGACTGCATAAGACGCTCATTATTAATTGCATAAGCAATGGCTTGGCGCACTTTTAGTTTATCTAAAGGGGGTTTACTGGTATTAAATGCGAGGTAGGCAATATTCATCCCAGAGCGCATAGAAATCCGCAAGCGTGGGTCATCTCGTAATACTTTTAATTGGCTTGCTGCAGGGTAAGCTAGAACATCACATTCCCCTGTGAGTAATTTCGAAATACGGCCAGTTCCTCCGGCTCCCATATCAACAACCACTTCTTCCATACGTGGTAATCCCTTCCAGTAGTTATCATTTCTGAGGAGCCTAACGAATTGCCCGGCTTGGTAGTCATCTAAATGAAATGGACCCGTACCTACAGGCCGCCAATCGATCAGCTCTTGGCGATTGATACTTGAAAGGTAATCGGCATACTCGGATGAAAGAACAGGAGCATAGTGGGTTGCCAAGTGCCATAAAAAAGACGCATCAGGTGAGTTCAAACGGAACTCTACTGTATGGTTATTTATTTTACGTATGCTTTGGACACTGTTGGCAAACTGTAAGCTATCAAAATAAGGGTAACGCCCCCCATTAATATAGTGATAAGGCTGGTTTACCTCAAACATGCGGGAAAAACTAAACACAACATCATCGGCATTCATATTGCGCGTTGGTGTAAACCAAGCTGTGTTTTGGAATTTAACATCTTTACGCAGGTATAAACGATAAGTCGCACCATTATCGAGAACTTCCCATCTTGCGGCCAGTTCTGGAACCAAGCGATAGGTAAATGGGTCAACATCTAACAGGCGATCATAAATTTGAGCACCTAGAGGGTCGACAATCAGCCCGCTACTGACTAGCTGTGGATTAAATGTGGTAACAATCCCATTTACACAGTAAATAAAACCTTTTTGGCGTATGTCTGCAGGGACCTCGTTAGCCACAATATCGGTAAAGCGCTCTTGGTTATTAAGCGCTTGTGCAGACACAGATATGATAAATAAAAACCAAAGAGTTAATAGGCGCATACCACTGACATCGTTAACTAGAATTCACCTATTGTAGCGTAAAAATGGGGGGACAGGGTATAAGCAAAATTTAGCCAAACAAAGTTTAAAAATTAAGCAAAAAAGGAAGGTGTTAGTATAATGATTAACTTAAATTATTATACTAATCATTGAAGTATGTCTTAATGAGAAAAAATCTCATTAAAAAGCTTTACAAATGACACTGATAACGATTATCATTCGTTTTGTCACTTAAGCTAAGTGCTTATGTAGACAAGGCATGACATTGCTCACATTGCTTCCAGTGTTTTATTTAATAGCCAGCTTGGGTGCTGGCTTTTTTTTATGTAAAAATAATGGAGCCTGTTTTACATTGTTTTTTGCTATTACTCTAAACCCACATAGTGTAGGTCTTCATCGGTCACTTTACCTTGGAGAGTACAAAAGAAACGAACAACACCTCTTTGCTCATCTTTTTCAATAATCAGCATTTTTTCAGCAGCATTCGGGTCTAAGTTGTAGTCTTGCGTTGCGTATTCGTTAAATACCCATTTACCCTGCAAGTTGTGGCGGATCATCGGTGAGTAGATGTAAGTATTTCCCACCTTTATAATAGCAATCTTTGATGAAGTATAGCGGACAACCTCTTCGAGGCTTTGAGTGGTTTCAAATCCCCAAAAATAGTATTGACCACGTAAGCCTAAATAGGAGAAGTCATCATATTTATCAAAATTACTATAGCTAACAAAAAAACGGTTAAAAGTAACAATACCTGTTGGTGAAAAGTTGAGATTAACAGAAATTTGTTCGCCGTCACCTAATTGCCTATTTTTCAATCTGTTAGATACATCGTTTAAAACGGGGTACTCTTTTATTTTCTCGAAAAAAGCAGCGTCACAGTAAGAAAATGTTCTCATCAATGATTCCGCATAGACTACAGGAGATAACCCTAGAAGAAAAAAGGTGATAGCGAGTATATTTATATTCTTCATAATAGGCTCCTCATATAATAAAAATCATATTAATAGAGATATCATATAAATATATTTCGCACAGTAGTTAAATATGACAAGGTGTAAAAATAGTTTAATAATTTAACACTATTATTAATTGAATATAGACTTAAGCATGGATGTTTAATTAACTAAATGTGCTGAATATCCATGACATTTATATATAATGGTCAGTAAAAATGACTAGTTATCATTGTTTTGTTATTTTTAACTCATTGGGTGCGTAAGTTGAGGTAATAATTATTTATTTTTTTGAATTTTATTTAATCTGTTGATATTTAATGATTTTATTTGTTTTGTCTATATTCTTTATCGGGTTTTATTAGTTGGGGATAATAAAGAATTCTTGAAACTAAAATATGGAACTGGAAATATTTAGTAATAAAGATAAGACAATATATTTAATTTTTACTTCTTAAGTATAATACAGTAGTCCAAACAATAAACTTGTATTTTTTGGACTGTCAGTTATTAAATTTCAATATTTATTTGATGTTTTTTTATTAACCCCCGCAGTTGGTCATAGCTTAATGATAACCGTTGTGCAGCTTTACGTTGATTAAAATGGCAATCAGTTAGTGCTTTTTCTAATAACGCTTTTTCGGATTGCTGTTGCCACTGACGTAAATCACAAGGTAATGAAGGCAATATTGCCTTTTGTTGCTGGGTAGGTTGTGAGGGCAGAGTATTTGGTGATTCATGTAATTCAGCGAGTTTTTCGCCAAATGGGTTAAAAATAATATTATCAACGGGCTCTGCTCGGTTTCCATGGCGGTATACTGAGCGCTCAATGACATTTTTTAATTCGCGTACATTACCTGGCCATGGGTAGTGTTGCAGGGCCTGTTGGGCATGTTGTGTAAAGCCTGTAAAGTGTGAACGCTTTAATTCACCACACATTAAAATGGCAAAATGTTCTGCTAACAATAAGATATCAGGCTGTCGTTCACGTAGTGGGGGAAGGCGAATGACATCAAAAGCCAGCCTATCTAAGAGGTCAGCTCGAAAACGGCCCTGTTTGGCAAGTTCGGGTAAATTGGCATTTGTGGCACAGATTAAACGCACATCTACGTGTAAAGCTTGGCTTCCACCGACTCGCTCAAGTTCACCATACTCAATGACCCGTAAGAGTTTTTCTTGAACTGACATAGGTGCTGTAGCAAGCTCGTCAAGAAAAAGAGAACCTTTATCTGCTCGTTCAAAGCGCCCTTGATGGCGTTTTTGAGCACCTGTAAAAGAGCCCGCTTCATGTCCAAATAATTCAGAATCCAGCAAATTCTCATTGAGTCCGCTGCAATTGAGAGAGATAAAAGCTTCTTGCCAGCGTGGAGAGAGGTAATGAAGTCTATCTGCGATAAGTTCTTTACCTGTGCCACGTTCACCGATAACCAAAACAGGCTTATTGAGTTGTGCGAGTTCAGAGGCTTGTTCAAGTACATCGAGAAAATTACTTGAAACGCCAAGAATAGGTTCATTGGTTTCTTTCATGGTTTTTTTTACCAATAGTTGGTCTAAAATGCCGATAATTTAACTATAGACTAAAATGATTTTCAGGGGAAGCTTATAATTATTCTCTTTAAAATCATATTAATATGAATTAATTTAAAAGTTGGCACGCGAATTGCTATTTTAAATATGTGAATAGCAATTGCTAAATACAGCAACATGCGAATTGTTGTTAGACTTACGGAGCGTCAGGTATGGGTTGGAAGCCAAATCAGGTCGAGGCGCTACAGAATGATTAAATCCATCAAGGGGATATAAATAATGGGTATTTTTTCACGTTTTGCCGATATCATTAATGCAAACATCGCTTCTTTGTTAGACAAAGCAGAAGATCCGCAAAAAATGATCCGTCTGATGATCCAGGAAATGGAAGACATGTTAGTTGAAATCCGTTCAACATCAGCACGTACTTTAGCAGAAAAGAAAGGTTTAGAGCGTCGCATTGAAATGGGCGAAAAACAAGTTGCTGATTGGCAAGAAAAAGCAGAATTAGCGCTGGTGAAAGATAAAGAAGACTTAGCGCGCGCAGCACTGATTGAAAAGCAAAAAGTGAGTGCGATGGTCGATACCTTAAAACATGAGCTGATAATTGTTGATGAAACCTTGACTCGCTTGAAAGGTGAAATCACAGAATTAGAGAACAAACTGCAAGAAACTCGTGCGAAACAACAATCAATGGTTGTTCGTATGGAAGCAGCACAGTCTAGTCGTAATGTACGTCGCCAATTGGATAGCGGCAAACTAGATGAAGCAATGGCTCGTTTTGAACAGTTTGAACGCCGTATAGACCATATGGAAGGCGAAGCTCAAAGTTATGGTATTGGTAAACAAAAATCGCTGGATCAACAGTTTGCAGAGTTAAAAGCAGACGATGAAATAAGCGCGCAATTAGCAGCGCTTAAAGCTAAAATCAATAAAGATCAGTAATAGTTATTTTGATGCACTGGTACGTTAGCCATATCGTATCAGTGCCATAGATAGGTTAACCATATGTATAAGGATATGTGATGGGCTACGTTTTTCTGTCTCTCGTATTAATCATTTTTCTCATTTTTATTCTGCCTATTTGGCTGTGGCTACATTACAGCAAAAAAAATAGTGGGCAGGGGAGTCAGCTAACTGAAAATGAAGTACAACGTTTAATGCAATTAGCAGAGCAAGCATCACAGATGCAACAACGCATTAAAACGCTTGAAGATATTTTGGATGCAGAACACCCAAATTGGAGGCAAAAATAATGACTCAATTTCGCAACCGCAAACTTTATCGTTTAACGGATAGACGTGTGTTCGGTGGTGTGTGTTCGGGTATTGCTGAGTACTTAGAACTTCCGGTTGCTTTGGTCAGAGCATTAGCCGTATTGGCCTTATTTGTAAGCTTTGGAATTACATTGATTTTATATATCGTGATGTGTTTTGTCGTAGAAACGGCTCCAAGTGGCTACCGTTCACAGCAAGATATTGGCCCAGAAGTTAGCAGCTTGATTAACCAAATCGATACACAATTAAAATCAGGTGAAATGAAGCTACGCCAAATTGAAAGATATGTTACATCAGATACTTATACAGTGAACAGTAAATTTCGAAATCTATAACAAATCGTATCGCCATCACATGATAAGGGATTAGGTTTTAAAACCAAATCCCTTTTGTTTTTTATCAATAAGTGAGTGAAGTATGGCAAATAACGTTCTTTATCGAATCAAAAAATTTGCAAAAAAACGTCTTCTGCAAAAAGGCATTCGACTAGCAGTAGTGTTGCTTATTTCTTATAGTCCTGCCGGGGCCGTAGGAAGAATAATTAAATTATTGACGAGTAAATGGTTGCTTAATGTACTCATTAAACGGTTGACCTAATACAGTTTGTTTTATGCTAAATTATAGTACGCAATATGACGTAAAATGGGTTTAAATTGAAAGGATAAGTCTTGGGAGGAGCATGAAACGACTGCACAGTGAATTAACCGATTTGATGAATAGAAGTGTTGATCGTCATGTTAGGCTCGCAGTAACAGGGCTTAGCCGCAGTGGAAAAACCGCATTTATTACTTCATTGGTCAATCAACTATTGAATGTGAATGCGGGCGCGCGGCTCCCTCTGTTTTCTGCTGCGCGTGATAAGCGGTTGTTAGGGGTTAAGCGGATACCTCACCGTGATTTGTCGGTACCTCGTTTTGCGTATGATGATGGGATTGCATCACTTTATGGAGAGCCACCACAATGGCCAACACCAACAAGGGGTGTAAGTGAAATACGCCTTAAATTGCATTACCGTTCAGAAGACTCTTTTTTACGTCACTTTGTCGATAACTCATCATTGTATTTAGAAATTGTCGATTACCCCGGTGAATGGTTGTTGGATTTACCCATGCTAGATTTAAATTATTTAGCGTGGTCTGAGCAAATGAACACCTTAATAAAGGGAAAACGCGCGCATTTGGCCCACTCGTGGCTGGCATTGTGTGAGAAATGTGACCCCTTAGCCCCAGTCGATGAAAACTTACTCGCTGAGATTGCCGCTGCCTATACCCAATATCTAGTGGAGTGTAAGGCCCAAGGCCAACATTTTATCCAACCTGGCCGCTTTGTTTTGCCTGCTGAATTAGCTGGAGCGCCCGCACTACAGTTTTTCCCATGGCCGAATGTGGCTAAATATGGCGATAAAAAGCTCGCACAGGCAGGCAAAAACACCAATATTGGTGCATTGCAGCAACGCTATCAATATTATTGTGAACATGTCGTAAAAGGCTTTTATCGTGATTATTTCCAACGCTTTGACCGGCAAATTGTTTTAGTTGATTGTTTACAACCCTTAAATAGTGGGGTTGATGCTTTTAATGATATGAGAATGGCATTAACACAATTAATGCGCAGTTTTCATTATGGAAAGCGCACATTACTGAGGCGTTTATTTTCGCCATGTATTGATAAATTACTCTTTGCGGCGAGCAAGTCAGACCATGTAACACCAGACCAACATGCAAACCTAGTGGCTTTGTTGCAGCAGTTAGTGCAAGAGGCGTGGCAGCATGCCGCATTTGAAGGGATCAGCATGGATTGTGTGGGTTTAGCGTCAATACAAGCAACCGAAAGTGGCCTTGTGGATTACAAAGGTGAAAAATTACCTGCATTAAAAGGGGATCGGCTAAGTGATGGCCAACCGTTAATGTTTTATCCAGGAGAGGTGCCAAAACGATTGCCTAATGAACAATTTTGGCAAACACAAGGTTTTCAATTTGAAGATTTCAGACCAAGGCCAACGCCAATGGATCAACCATTGCCACATATTCGTATGGACAGTGCGCTTGAATTTTTGTTGGGAGATAAACTGAAATGAATGAACCCTTAAAACAGCGTTTAGATTTCGCTGAGAATAGTGAAAATAATACGAAAGAATCGCTAAAAAAAGCCCAAGTTTTTGATGAACGAGAGCTCGAAAAATTTACCCCAGTCTCTCTGGAAACAGAGCAGGACAGCCAAGAGGGAGAGGTTGAAAGCCTGATTAACGAAGCGCTAAAACCAAAACGGAGTTTTTGGCGGAAATTAGTTGGTGCGGCCGCGGGGATTTTTGGTGTCAGTGTCGTTGCTCAGCTTGGCGTTTGGATCCACCAATCATGGGTAACACAAGATTGGACGGCATTAGGTGTCGCCGCTGCGGGTGGCTTAATCGTCGTAGCGGGTGTCGGGTCAGTTGTTGGCGAATGGCGGCGGTTGTATCGCCTAAGAGCGCGTGCGGAGGAGCGGGATTTTGCTCGCGAATTATTGCACAGCCATGGCATGGGGCAAGGAAAGGCTTTTTGTGACAAACTGGCAAAGCAATCTGCGTTATCAATGCAGCATCCAGCGATTGTTAATTGGCAAGCCACTCTCCATGACTCTCATAACGATAGAGAAGTTGTTGAATTATATAGCCGAATGGTTCAGCCTATTCTTGACGAACAGGCTCGTAAAGAGATTAGTCGTTGTTCCGCAGAATCGGCCATTATGATTGCTGTGAGCCCGTTAGCGCTGGTGGATATGGCATTTATTGCTTGGCGAAATATTCGTTTAATTAATCGGATCGCGGCAATCTATGGTATTGAGCTCGGTTATTATAGCCGAATTAGGCTGTTTCGTATGGTGCTGATTAATATTGCCTTTGCTGGGGCATCTGAATTAATTCGTGAAGTGGGGATGGACTGGTTATCTCAAGATATTACCGCAAGGCTATCAACACGAGCAGCACAAGGTATTGGAGCTGGTTTGTTAACTGCGCGTTTAGGTATTAAGGCCATGGAGTTATGTCGACCGCTACCTTGGATTGAAAACAAGCCACGTTTAGCCGATTTTCGCCATCAGTTAATTGGCCAATTGAAGAATGTTATTCCAAGTAAAAAAGAAAAAGTGTAGAGAAACATCGTTGGCAGGGTGAGTTGACAGTTTTTACTCACTCTGCAGCATCATTTGTTGATTAATATTTTTATTGTCATTTCAAGTCACAAAAAATTGAGAAAAGCTGTGATTTTATTTGTTGATGGCTACAAAGCTTACAGGCTGTCAACAATTTGTGACACAAACACTGTATTCCCTTAATGTTTAAAGCTAAAATACCTTCATTCTCTCGGCTTTTTTGATAAAGGTTTCTATCCATGCGCCTCGAAGTGACCTGCCAAGACCGTATCGGTTTAACGCGTGAATTACTTGATCTGTTAGTCCTACAAAATATTGATTTGAAAGGTATTGAAATATCTCCCCAACGTAGGATTTACCTAAACTTTACACCTGTGGATTTTCAGGTATTCAGCACATTGATGGCAGAAATACGGCGTATTAATGGCGTTATTGATGTTCGCCGGATTTATTTTATGCCATCAGAAAGAGAGCATAAAGCGGTTTGGGCATTATTGAACTCATTTCCAGAATCTGTTTTGTCTATTGACAATAAGCTAAATATTGAGTTGGTTAATCCAATGACATTGCAATTATTTGGCTATGATGAGGCAAAAATTAGAGAAAAAACCTTTTCTCAGTTAGTTGGTAATCAAGGGCTAGCACGTTGGTTTGAACGAGAGTTACCCGAAGCTTATACAGAAAAAGTCGTGATTAAAGGCCAAGACTACTTGATGCAAGTGACGCCTATTATTTTGGCGGATGAAAATGGCAAGTTCCATTGCACAGGAGCCGTATTATTATTGAAATCGGCTGAGATTTTAGACAAGCAACGTCAACAAGTCGTCGAAGTGGATGGCAGCGGTTTTGAACAAATTATTGCAGTTAGTCCTGTCATGGCAAATGTCGTTGAACGCGCTAAACGCGTTGCTATGTTGGATGAACCATTATTACTTGTTGGTGAAACGGGGACAGGGAAAGATATCCTAGCGAAAGCTTGTCATTTGCATAGCGCTCGAGGAAAAGAACCATTTTTAGGTTTAAATTGTGCTTCGATGCCCGACGATGTTGTAGAAAGTGAATTATTTGGTTATGCGGCAGGTGCGTACCCAAATGCAGTTGAAGGCAAAAAAGGTTTTTTTGAACAAGCAAACGGTGGAACGGTGTTGCTTGATGAAATTGCTGAAATGTCGCCACAAATGCAAATTAAGTTGTTACGTTTTTTAAATGATGGAACATTTAGGCGTGTAGGGGAAGAGCGGGAAGTTAAGGTTAATGTCCGTGTAATTTGTGCAACCCAGAAAAATTTACCTGAATTAGTTGCAGAAAAAAAATTTAGAGAAGATCTTTATTATCGTTTAAATGTACTCACATTAACTATCCCACCATTACGTGAACGTAAAGAAGATATTTTGCCGCTAACGAAAACATTTGTAGGCAGTTTTTCAAAAGAGCTTCATATTGCTGAACCTAAATTGGCACCTTCGCTGATAGAATATCTAAGTAGCTATTCTTGGCCGGGTAATGTAAGACAACTAAGAAATGCGCTTTATCAAGGGTTAACCCAACTTAATGGCAATATATTAGATGCAGAGAATATCCAATTACCTGATGTAGTAAATCCTCCTGCACTGGCTTTAGATTCACTCAATGGCTCTTTAGATGAAATAACTAAACGCTACGAAGCGTCAGTCTTAGCGCGTTTGTATCGTGATTATCCGAGTACCCGCAAATTAGCTAAACGTTTAGATATTTCTCATACGGCAATTGCCAATAAATTGAGAGAATATGGCCTTAATACGAAAAAAGAGCAAAACTAAATTAAATGAATAAAAGGATAACTTGCGTATTAGCGACAATAGGGCTGGTTTTAAGTGGCTCTTGCATTGCGATAACAATACCAGATCATGGTTTGAGTAAGTATTGCCAAGATGTAGTGCGAACAATGGATGAGGTTTATGAGAATGGGGCGCTGACTCAATGTTATTTTAAAGACTTATCTTTATTAGAGGCCTACACACAATATAGAGCCTTATTAATTGATGGGAAAGAATTTCTTATTGAGAATTTAGAGAACAACCGAAATATTGAAATGCCTTGCCCATCGGAGGGATGTATTGCTATTCGTTACCATTGGAATGGCGAACAAAACTTGAAAATTGAACAAGAATTTGCTGGGGGGGAAACTCATCTCCAGTTTGTTCAAGATAATAAAGGGACAGCTCTCGAAATTATTCAATATCCTGATTAGTACTACTTAATAGCCCGATAGAGTAAGCAACAGAAGTGAATATTGGGCTTTTTTCAAAGATATTTCTGCCTATCTTTTATTATTTATCTTTTATCTCGCGTTTGATATAGCAAAACCCTACTAATACTATTGCTAATTGGTGAATTTTCCTGCTATATAACAAAGACAGCTACTGTTTTAGGGTACCGTAATCTCATCTGATGGGTTTCAGCCTACAAGGAGTTGCCATGGACCAATTCACGATTAATTTTGTTGTAAATCGTAAGCTACGCGAATACATGGACCAGAGTCATTATAAAAATGATATGTTTGAGTCCGCAGCTTCAGCTGCCGAACTTTATCTAATGAATAAAGCCGCAGTAAAATACTTAACGAAGAAAAACCGGTTTACGTGGGAGGCATTGGTAAAAAATGGCCATAAGCCACGGGATCTTATTATTGATATTTTGACATCTTGTTGCCCTGTAACCCAGGACCAAGCTTTAAAAGTATTGAGCACGCTCTCTCATACTTTGATCTCTATAATGAGTGACAATAAGCTATTTGCGAATGTTGTTAATGCGAAGAACCACCAGCCGTTGTATTGGGCCCATGTGGATTAGTGTGGTGTTTATATTGGTGAATGAAGCGGGAAATTCCCGCTTCATTATTAATGGATTATTAATGGTAGTGAATTAAATGATATGAGAAGCTTATTTTAAGCTATTTAATGCACTATCGTAATCAGGTTCTTCAGTAATTTCAGGAACTAATTGGCTATAGATGACGTTGTTGTTTTCATCTAAGACAACAACTGAGCGTGCGTTAAGGCCTTTTAATGGGCCACTAGCGATAGCAACACCGTAGTCATTAGCAAATGAATCGCTACGAAAAGAAGATAGCGTAACGACATTATCTAAACCTTCGGCACCACAAAAGCGGGCTTGTGCGAAAGGTAAATCCGCTGAAATACATAATACTACAGTGTTATCTAAATCATTCGCTAGTTGGTTAAATTTGCGAACCGAGGCAGCGCAAACACCTGTGTCTACACTTGGGAAAATATTTAAAACTTTACGTTTACCTTCATAAGTTTCCAGCGTTGCTTCGCTGAGATCTTTGGTAACAAGGGTAAGGGGTTTAGCTTTAGAGCCCGCTTGTAAAAATACACCATTAACTGTGATGTCATTACCTTTTAATTTAACTGTCTGTGTCATGAATTTTTCTCCCGTTCATAAAGTGAGCCACTGTTAACTTAATCTATCTTCTAATAAAAAAGCTTTGCGATTAAAGTTTTTTTAATGGGCAGTTACACAGTGCTGAGTTTTACATTTTTACTAATGACCAAGTTTTATACAGAAATCTTATCTCTTACCTTGAGCCCTACAGGGGGAGAGCTAGGCAACATTACATTCTTTTTATTACAGTAAGCTGCATCATCATATAACAACTAAGCATTTATCAATGCTTGCGCTTTTTGTGATGCACGCTTTTAAATTGCCTAATGAAGTGTAACAAAAGAAATTCTGTCTGTATTGGTTTCTTGAGTCATTATTTAGTTATCGGAAATGTGGTAAGGATATGCTAGTTTATTATTCTATAGTACGAATATTAGCTCATGTATATTTAGACCGGTAAATCAACTAATTACACAGGAAATGTGGATTTTTGAAATATGAAAGCATATGATGAATTAAGATAAACTACAGAATAATTCAGTTGTATTGCTGTTTGATACTACCTAAGTTAAGTATGTTTTTTACTCTATAACCTTATGTTTTTTATCGCTATATGAGTATTCGGCTCAAATAATAATTTACCTAAATGAAACTTAATCAGTAAATGCAGTAGTGTTGTTAATAATAGTATCTTCACGTGAAATCACTTAACTCAGCTTTTAGTTAACCTTATTTATATTAACAAGATAGAAAATACAATGCATAAACGTTCATTTACATCTTTAACTGTTTTGATTTCTTCAATTTTATTTACTACACCAGCTATTAGTGCGGTGATACCTACGGGCACAGTTTTAGCTGAAAACCAAGAGGTTACACGTCATTTAAAGGATGAACCTGCGTCTTTGGACCCAGTAAAATCGGTGGGGTTAACGGAAGCGCAAGTCATGCGTGACTTATTTGAAGGGCTGGTTAACCAAGATGACCATGGCAAGCCAATTGCAGGGGTAGCTCAAAGTTGGAACACGGTAGATAACCGTATTTGGACTTTTACACTGAGGTCGGATGCTCAATGGTCAAACGGTGACCCTGTCACGGCTCAGGATTTTGTGTATAGCTGGCAACGACTTGTTTCACCAGGAACATCATCACCGTTTGCTTGGTTTGCAGCATTAGCCGGTATTAATAATGCGCAAGATATCATTGATGGAAAATTACCCGCTGATCAGCTAGGTGTTGAAGCGGTTGATACGCGTACATTAAAGGTTACTTTAAATAAGCCAGTACCTTATTTCCCGTCATTGGCGGCTAATTTTAGTTTATTTCCTGTTCATCAAGGAACGGTTGAAAAGTTTGGTAATGAGTGGATAAAAGTAGGAAATCTAGTCGGGAATGGTGCCTTTGTTTTATCTGATAGAGTGGTTAATGAGAAAATTGTTTTAGTTCCAAATAAATATTATTGGGACCATAAAAATACCGTTATTACCAAAGTAACATTTATCCCGATTAACCAGGAATCTCATGCAACAAATCGTTATTTAGCAGGTGACTTGGATATTACCGAATCATTTCCAAAACAACGTTATCAAAAATTATTGAAAGATATTCCTAATGAAGTGTTTACACCAGACCAATTAGGGACTTATTACTATGCTTTTAATACCCAACGGGCACCAACAGATGATGTCCGTGTCAGAAAAGCTTTATCTATGGCAATTGACCGCCAATTAATTGCGAATAAGGTATTAGGCACAGGGGAAAAACCCGCAAATTATTTTACGCCTGATGTTACCGATGGCTTTAAGCCTGAAAAAGGGCTTTACAATAGCTATTCACAAAAAGAATTAGACCAGCAAGCGAAAGTATTATTACAACAAGCCGGCTTTGGTCCAAATCAACCGTTAGAGTTAACACTATTATACAATAGTTCAGAAAATCATCAGAAAATTGCGATTGCAATTGCCTCTATGTGGAAGAAAAAACTAGGGGCTGAGGTCAAATTAGTTAATCAAGAATGGAAAACCTATATAGATAGCCGTAATACAGGAAATTTTGATGTTATACGAGCGTCATGGATAGGTGATTTTAATGAACCTTCAACATTCCTATCACTACTCACTTCCCAACATAGTGGTAATATACCAAAATTTAATAACTCAATATATGATGATATTATCGCATCTGCGAGTATTGAAACAAATGCGCAATTACGCAACCGCTATTATAATAATGCGGAAGCAATCATTGCGGAAGAAGCTCCAATTGCACCCATTTACCAATATACCAATGCACGCTTGATTAAGCCTTGGTTGAAGGGGTATCCGATCAACAACCCTGAAGATGTCGCTTATAGCCACAGTTTTTATATTATTAAACATTAAAATAGGTGTTCAGCCTGTACAAGGTGCGGGCTGTTTTTTCTGAATGGAAGAAAAAAGCTCCTTCCTCTGGAGAATGGGAAGGAGGACCAAAAAAGGAATAAACACTACCCTTATATAATAAAAAAATCATCGTGAACTTTATTGTTCGTTTGTGTCAATTATGTGATTTTCTTTAGCAAATATGGCGATATTTTGTTACTTGTAAGACCACCTCAATTTTATGGTTGTTTATCTTTTTTTTTGTAGTTCAATCTAGTGATGACTAATGCGTCTTTTGAAAAAATTGCAAAATTTTAGCTGTTCGATTACAAATATCATATGTAAAAAAAAGGGAGATATTGCATGGGGTTGATTTATGGTTCGTTATTCCAACACTCAAATCCGGTACATGCATTTCAGTTAAATGGAGATGGTGGGTTGCTTCCCATCGACGTGAATGCCAGCGCGAATCAGCAGTCTCCGTTCTGGCTTCATTATGACTATAAGGATCCGCAAAGTTTTAATTGGATCCAGCAATCAGATCTCTTCAATGAACAGGTGAAGTCTGCTTTATCCGGGCATTCAGGACGTTGGAGATTGATCCGTGTTGGTGATGGTATTTTATTAACATTGCAAACATTAAATACTAATGCGGGCCAACGGCCTGAGCAATTAATTGCATTTAGAGTATTTATTAATAACCGAATAATTATTTCTAGTCGTCATCGAAAAGTAAATTCCTTAGATCCTGTTATTGATGACTTAAATCAGGGAGTAGGCGCGCAAAGTACGGGTGATTGGTTAGTTGAGGTTGCTGATTCTATTACAGATGAAATAAGTGATTTTACTGATTCTTTGCATGAGCGTTTAATTGATATGGAAGATTCCATATTAAATGGCGAAATTCCTGATAGAGGGGAATTTGCATTACTTCGTAAACAAATTATTGTGATCCGCCGTTATATGGCCCCGCAAAGAGATATGTTTTCCCGTTTGACAACGGAAAAATTACTTTGGTTAGATGAAACGGATCGCCGTCGAATTCAAGAAATTTCTGACCGATTAGGGCGTTGTATTGAAGATCTCGATGGTTTTATTGCCCGTACAGCGATTATTTCTGACGAGATAACGAATATGATGACTGAAATGATGAACCGGCGTATTTATACAATGTCATTAATGGCCATGATATTCTTACCAACAACATTTTTAACGGGTTTATTTGGTGTGAATTTAGGGGGGATCCCCGGTAATGAATTTCGTTTTGCCTTTAGTGTATTTTGTGTTTTATTAGCCGCCTTGATTGGAACTGTATTGTGGTGGCTAAGAAAAAGCCGATGGCTCTAATATTGATGACTTATTTGTTATAACCGGACCTAGTTTGAGATAAATCAATAAAACTACAGAGGTTTTAGTGCAGTATTAGTCCTGCAGGTGAATGCAACGTTGAGCGATGAACGTTGTGCTCCATAATTGTAGTTTTTCTCATATTGAGTTCTTATACAGAATAATTGACCACTGTAATGCCGATGTAATTTACATCGGCTTTTTTTTGCATTAAATCCGAGTAAAAATAACCTCCAAACGAGGAGGTTATCAACATACATTATTTTACTTCAATAATATCAAGACGTTCTGCTGAAAAATCAGGTTTGTCATCTTCATCTATAAATGGTTGGAGAGGTAGTTCTTCTTTGTCAAACGCAAGATCACCGCCATTGATAACGTCATCTCCATGAGAAATATTTTTGAAGTCGAATAACTCGGTATCACATAGATGAGACGGAACAATGTTTTGAGTGGCGCGGAACATGGTTTCGATTCGGCCTGGATAACGCTTATCCCAATCACGTAGCATCTCTTTAATAACTTGACGTTGTAGGTTTGGTTGAGAGCCACATAGGTTACATGGAATAATCGGGAACTCTTTAGCCTGCGCAAAACGCTCAATATCTTTTTCCCGACAGTAAGCCAGTGGGCGAATAACAATGTGCTTTCCGTCATCACTCATCAATTTAGGTGGCATACCTTTTAACTTACCGCCATAAAACATATTTAAGAACATGGTCTGTAAAATATCATCACGGTGGTGACCAAGCGCAATTTTAGTTGCGCCTAACTCAGTTGCTGTACGATACAAAATTCCACGACGTAAACGTGAGCACAGTGAGCAGGTTGTTTTCCCTTCTGGAATTTTTTCTTTTACGATCCCATAGGTATTTTCTTCAACAATTTTGTACTCTACACCAAGGTTATCAAGGTATGCAGGTAAAATATGCTCAGGGAAACCGGGTTGCTTTTGGTCCAAATTAACTGCAACTAATGAAAACTGGATAGGGGCACTTTTTTGCAAACTTTGCAGTATGGAAAGCAGCGTGTAACTATCTTTACCTCCAGACAAGCAAACCATTATCCGGTCACCGTCTTCTATCATGTTAAAGTCAGCGATTGCTTGGCCAACATCACGGCGAATTCTTTTTTGCAACTTGTTTAAGTTGTACTGTTCTTTATTTGTCGTCATTCTATACTGTTCTATTACTGGGGGTTATATTGCTGATAGATAACTGTACATTCGGCTTGTAAATTATTATTGTTCTATGTTTAAAACCTAATCAGCGAGATTTATAAAAAGAAGCCCATGATAGCAGAACCTGAGGGAAGAGTGATACCAGTTCGTTCAAAGAGGTGAAAATCGGAGCCCACTCACCGTTATTAGAGTCACATAAACTTAACGTTTTCTATCCGTTGATGGTATGCCTCCAGCTTTAGCTTTAAACTCTCAAGCCCCGTGATAACACGCTCTGTAGGTAATGACGTATTAACTCCAATTGCTAAACATTCGCGGGTTCCTTCATCAATAATATTGAGTGCTCTAAAGTGTTTACTGCAATATAAACTGTTATGCATGAAACCCAATACCCATTGAATAATCGAATTTTTTTCAGCATGACCTCTGCAATGGTTATGGTAGAGGATCTAATTATAGTTGTCTTATTTTTGGGGGAATGGACAATTACTTTTATTTTAGATATAGAATAAACAATTTTTCAATTACCATCGTTCATTTTGTTAATTTTATAAAGTATATCTTTTTTATATTAGAAAAACACAACTATATTGTGTCCTACTTATTCTTATATAGTATAAGTAGGATTAATAATGAATAAGAAGTAAGAAATAAAAAATTTTATCTACTGGTGATTTTTATATATTCATCAATAAATGGGAATATTAGTAACTTAATAAACTGTTAATCACGGTAGGAACTATACTGGCATTATAGGACCTATATTTGTGACTCTTAGATAGAACATGTTTTCCATTTTTAATTATCAGGCTTTTCAATTCAGAGGAAATAATAGCGAGATGGAGTGAGTGTGTTATTACAGGGTTATAAGAACTTAATACTGTAATAACAATAAGATATTGAATAGAAATGTTAGCTAATTAACGCTCTGACTTATTTGTAAAAAGAGAATCTTTGATTTTTAAATTTAGTTTATAAATGCGATGCGATTCACATTTTAAGTATTATGTATCAAAAAAAACAAAACAGATGTGTTTATTTGAATTATTATGTTTTTGCACGTTTGGGTTTTGAACTATCAATATAACTATAAACTAAATGTAAATGCTTAAATTCATATTTTTAAGCAGGAACATATGTTGAAACTAAAATTTAAGTTTCTTTGTTTTAAATTGGTGGGTTAAGGAGATATTAAATCAACTAATCATGATTAAAATCTATTAATGTGGTGATATTTATGAAATATCTTATATTCTTTTTTAGTCTAATTTTTGTTTTTCTTATAGCGTATTTACTTAGTTTTAGTAAAAAAAACATAAAACATAAGCTTCCATCAATACTAATATTGCTAACATTGGAGTTTATTGTTGCAGCTATTATGCTGAATACTACAATTGGGCTTGCTACTCTTGACGGTATAGCATCAGGTATTCATTATATAATTAATTATGCTAATAAGGGGATTGATTTTGTTTTTGGCGATATAAGCAGTAAAACCTCTATGGTGTTTGTTGTTGTCGCTCTTTTACCTTTGATTTTTATTTGTTCGATAATTGGTATACTTAAATATATCGGCGCCTTAGACTTAATTATTAATACTATAGGTTTTCTAATTAACAAAATATCTAAAGTCGGAAAGTTAGAGTCTTTCGCTGCTATTAGTGCGGTGATAGTCGGAATGATGCCTGCTTATGTATCAATTAAAGATTATATCCCAAGGCTATCTAAAGCACAGATGTATACTATTGCTGCATGTACTGTCTCAACAGTAGATATTGCATTGCTAGGCGCGTATACACAAATGGTTGAGCCACGCTATGTTTTTATAGGTGTTAGTCTCAACTTCTTTAGTACTTTTATTATTGTTTCTATTATTAATCCAAGTGAGCCCACAGATATTGCAAGTTGTCCTTTGGGGGCAAATAAAGGTGAAAGGGGTTCATTTTTTGAAGTGTTGACAGATCACATGCAGGATGCCTTTAAGCTTATTCTTGCAATTGTTCCTATAATTATTGGTTTTGTCGCCTTAATTAGTATGTTGAACGATGTTTTTTTAAATATTTTAGGAATTAGTTTTCAAGGCATTCTCGGCTATATTTTTTCGCCTTTAGCTTTTATTTTGGGTAGTTCATGGGATGAAAGTGTTAATTTTGGAACAATTATAGCAACTAAAATTTTATCGAATGAGTTTGTTGCTATGATTGACTATATGAAATTAACAAACATTACACCACGAACGGATGCAATTATGTCCGTATTTTTAATATCATTTGCAAATTTCGGTTCTATCGGAATGATTATCGGTTGCGTCACAAGTATAAGCCGAGAACATGGAAAAATGATTGCATCAAATAGTTTTAGATTGATTGTTGGCTCAACTTTAGTCAGTTGTTTATCAGCGACGATTGTTGGTATTTTTGTATAAAATATAAATAAAGGAGTAATAAAATGCACAAAATAATAATAGACTGTGATCCTGGTGTAGATGATGCAGTTGCTATTTTTTTAGCCTTAGCTTCTCCAGAAATAGAATTAATAGGCATAACCACCGTTGCAGGGAATGTTGAATTAGAAAAGGTTCACAGTAATGCACGACAATTACTTGCATTAGCCAATAGGCAGGATATTCCTTTAGCGAAAGGTTGTGAACGCCCACTAATGTCTAAAAGTGGGAGTAAAACTCATGTTCATGGTACTGATGGTCTAGCTGGAGTATTGCTTCCCGCATCAGATTATCAAAATTATTCTGGTCACGCCGTAGATTTTATTATTGATACGGTAATGTCAAATCCAGGTGAAATAACATTATGCACAATGGCTTCTCTTACTAATATTGCAGTCGCTATCATCAAAGAACCAAAATTAGTCGATAATGTAAAAGACATTGTAGTCATGGGAGGAGCTGCATTTACACAGGGGAATATAACGCCAGCTGCTGAGTTTAATTTTTATGTGGACCCCCATGCTGCTCATATCGTTTTTGATAGTGCACGACATATTACTATGCTTGGTCTGGATGTAACAAGTAAGGCTGATATAAGAGCTGGTTTGTGTAGTCCTTTGGAAAAAGGTGGCCTCATCGCTCAGACTGTTGCTGAAATGTGCCGAAGATATGCAGAGTTTGACCCATTTCTCCATGATCCCTGCGTTATCGCATACCTCATTAAACCTGAGATTTTTTCAGGTGTTGACGGTTCAATTACTATCGAATATGAGTCTAATAAATTATTCGGTCATAGTTTTGCTTACACATCTACCACCATTAATCATGACCCAAAAGCTAAATATAATGAAGCTAAATGTAAAATTATTACTGACGTTGATACATCGAAATTAATATCTTTAATTACAGAACGTATCATAACTCTTTGAGGTAAAGAGTAGCAATTGGAATCTAAGTTGACATTTATTTAAAATAAAGAGACTTATTATGGATACTGACTCAGTAATTAAGTGATTGTTTGGCCAATACCTTGGAGAATTATTTTCTACAGTTTATTTAAGTTGTGGCATTCTCTTGTTGATAGATAATTGTACATTCTGTTTTTAAGCTATTATTGTTATATACTTAAAGTCTAATCAGCGAGATTTATAAAAAAGTGGAAAATATATTGGGAGTGGTACCTTCTTTATAATCTTTATCTTATTGTTTAAGCAATAAGAAGAACTTAATATATAAGAAAATACGGAGGACATATGCCAGCAGCTGACCCTATTGAATTGGTTTCTTCTTTACTAGCTAGTACCATTAAAATGGTAATTACGCCAACAGAATATTTTTTTCAAAGTAGTGCTATTGGGGATGCTATTTATATAAGCTTGTTATTTTTTAACTAAAAATGATGAAAGTATCATCACAATGAGGCTAATCTGATACACATGAAGGAAGTACTCGCTTCCTTCATGGTGGAAAGTCATACGGGGATACTAACGAGGTAATTCATCACACAATTTTTGTAAAGTAGTTAAAAATTTACCCACATGGAAACCATCACAAACAGCATGATGTACTTGTACTGCTAAGGGAAGCCATATTTTATTATTTTCACTATAGTATTTCCCCATAGTAAAAATAGGAGTGAAAGCGTTAGTAATATCTGCAATATTTAGATTAAAGCTATCGAATGAAACCCAAGGCAAAGATGATACATAGAATACATTTTCAATTTGCTGTGATTGAGGCTGCAAATTGAGATTATCTTTATGTAATGCTAGTTGCTGGTGATAGTTCTCCATAAACACTGCCATTTCTGAAGAGTACTCACACCATAAGGAAGAAAAAGTTTCAGTATCTTTATGAAAGATAGTAAAGCTGGGGTTAACTTCATCCCACAAAATAAGCTCACCATTTCTTTTGGCAAATCTAAATTCTTTATAGGTATTAGCTACCCGTGATAATAAATAAATTACCGATGGGTAAAATTCATATCCATTTGAATTTATATGCTTTTTAAAGTTGGTGATATCTATTTTCGTTGTTAAACTAAACCCACAATTTATGGTCTTTTCGTAGGTGTTGTAATGTTCCTTACGTAACCATGTCTCTATATTAAATTTAGTATAGTTCATAATTTATCCTTCTAATAAGTTAATGTGATTGTTATTAGAAGGGGAACTTCTCTGTTTTCAATTGATTCATAATGATTTTTTATATTATGTTGAAGTTATACTTGTATTTTAACTAGCCTACTTTTGTTTGTCGAGGTCTCTAATTTAACTCCTTCAATACAAGGCACAATTTGCGTGATAGCACCATGTATTCATACACATGATTGTGCGTTGACGTAAGTATCAAAGAAAGTTTTGATATCTATATTGAGTATTTTAGATAGTACCATTAGGTGCTCAATAAATATGGAGAGAGTCCCATCTTCATATTTTATGTATGATTTTTCAGGGATAGATATTAATTCTGCCATTTCTTTTGTCGTAATTTGATGTTCTATACGCTTTTGCTTAATGAGTTCACCGAGTACTGCATTGCCAACATTATTTTTATTCATAGTAACCTGTTATAAGTTTGGTTTTGGTTTTTTTATTATCTTAGATGGAAATTAATATTCAATGGGTAATAATCTGTAAGTTTAAGAGGAAATAAACCTAAGTTCTTAAGATTAAAAATAAATTTCATAAGGTATAGTAAATAATTATAAAGTAACATTGTTGTGTTTTATAATCTAAAGGTGAAGGTTAATAGATATGAAATTCTATTTAATGGCATAAAATACAATTTTCCACTTAATGATATGTTAATTTTGATACAGTTATTTAACAGAAACTATCTTTAACAATAATCATTAAAGACAGAATCTATTGTTCGTTAATATTGATTAAACAGATAGCGCGAGTTCTACAGCTTTTTGAGCATGAATAGCGGTAGTGTCAAATATATCTACTGTTGTATCATTTTGATTAACAAGTAATGTTATCTCAGTGCATCCTAAAATGATACCTTCAGCTCCACTTTCTACTAGGGATGCCATTATACGCTGGTATTCTTTTCTAGATTCATCATTGATTTTCCCTAAACAGAGTTCATTATAAATAATATCATGAACTATTTTTCTATCTTTTTCGCTGGGTATTAATACATTCAAATTAAAATTATCAATTAACCTTTGTTTATAGAAAGGTTGTTCCATAGTAAAAGCAGTACCTAAGAGCCCAATTTTTTTAATACCCGATTGTATAATGAGTTCACCTGTTGCATCGGCTATATGTAATAAAGGAAGACCCGTTTGAGACTCAATGCGTGGTGCGACTTTATGCATGGTATTGGTACAAAGAACAAGAAAATCAGCACCTGCAAGCTTTAAACGATCTCCTGCATCAGCTAAACATCGTGCTGCTAAATCCCATTGCCCGCTAGATTGATACTGTTCTATTTCAGCAAAATCAACACTATATAAAACAATTTTAGCAGAATGCAAGCCACCTAGCTGTTGTTTTATGCCTTCGTTAAGCTGTTGGTAGTATAGTAATGTTGATTCCCAACTCATACCACCAATAAGGCCTATTGTTTTCATTCTTTGCGTTCCTATTATTGTGTCGTTTTCTTACTATACTGATTGCCTACAAAGAAAAACAAGAGAAACGAGGTAAATTTCTCTAGATGATTAAGGGGAGAAAACAGTTGTAATATTAAACACAATTTAACATTACATATCAAAGGGTTTTTGTATTTAACTTATTGAGATAAAAAAAGGATAAATATAGAAAATTTTACGTTTTAAAGATGGATTTAAATTGATATCTGGTTATTATCATAATGAACATTATTTCTACAAAATTGGTCATATATGGTGATAATAAAAATGAATTTCTTCAAAGTAATCATTGCAATACTTATTTTTGGTGCTGCATTTCTGTTAGGAGCACTATATATGAAGCCGACCCAATTGAGCTTAGTTGAGCAGGTGAAAAAGAATGTTTATGATGTTTTAGCGTATCCACAAGCCGCAAAATTTAGAAATATTGAATATCATTTTTCTCGCTACACAGCGGATAATGGTAAGGTGGGTTATGTTTGTGGGGAGGTTTATCGATATAAAAATGATAAGCCTGATGGATTCAAGCGCTTTATTGTTAAATCGTATACTAATGATGAAGGCCGCATGGATATTTCAATTCCCTTTATTGACGGAGGGCATGAAATACTATTGCCAGAACAAGTTAATCAAATTTGGAATGATAAATGTTCGAGTCCTGCTTCACCACTAGAGTAAGGAATTACGTGTGCTAATATTTTTATAGCACACGTTTTAGGTTACTTTTCGTGGCCTAGGCTAGACGATATATTTCAATACAGTGGGGCAGGTGGCCATTTTTTGGGACTATTTTGTAAGAACATAGATTCAAATAGTTTTTCAAGGAAATTGAATATAATTTTTGAATAAATAGAGAAATACCACAGATCACATAGTAACGCCATGAAACTAACAAATAAAACTGGATTATATATTACTAGCTTAGTGTTATACTAAAGATGTTACACTTTGTTTTGTTATTATTATGAAACAAAAAGAAGCCTTTGTGGTCAACGATGACTATATTTTTTGATGTTCATTTTTTAATGAATTTTTAATTTAGTAGTTTAAGGAGTCGATAATGGTTAGTAATAATAATGCACGTCGTTTGTTAGGTATGCCTTATAAATTAAGCCGCTCTAAAAAAAACATACGTGTTTCGCTGAGTTCTAAAGATAATTCCACAGTTGCAGTGCAAAAGAATAAAGCGACAGAAAAGAAGACATATCATTCAGTAACTGTTTTTTACCCAGAATATGTTATTAGTTAATTGAATGAATGTAACCCTCTAGTACTCACTAGGGGGTTAAAGTTATTTAATCAGAACTGGAATTTTCTTATTAAATTACATTATCTCATTTCAATATTCCCCACATGAGTCATTGCCTGAGTTTTCTATTATAAAAATTAACAGTAGTCATAAAATAGATTAAGCGATATTATTCGCATTAATTAAAAACTAAAAAGAAAGATGGCTATCAGGTGTTATAGAATGAAATTTTTTTGTTACCTACTATTTTTATTTTGTTTCTCTCTTTTAGGGTGCTCTACTCAGTTTAAATCCGATGAAGAAACTAACCGTTTAAAATTTAATATTCAACACGCAAATACGGTTCCTATTAAGGACTCTGTAGAGACCTTGGCTGTTTCTGATATGTTGCCAGGTGATATTCTTTTATCATCTGCTACAGGGTTAAATTCATGGGGAATTCGGTTATTTAGTATTAGCGGGGTAAGCCACGCATCTATTTATCTGGGTTTGGGGGAGGTTGCTGAATCTGTTGGAAGTGGGGTTAGGATCATTACGTTAGACCAAGCAGTGAAGGATTCTAATAACATGGTAGTGTTGAGACAAGCTGGTTTAACATCATTACATGCAGAAAAATTACGCGAATTTTCAGTTCAAAATAATGGAAATAAGTATAACTATAAAGGTATTGTGATGATTGCTCCTTGGATGATCACAAAAAGAGTATGTGAACTTCCATTAATTGGTGAAACGATACGTAATTTTTGCTTAAAAACATTAGCGACAGTTCAATTAGGCGATGATATAGACCAAGCTAATGGTTTCTTTTGTTCACAGTTTGTCTTAGATGCTTATAAGTATGCGGGTATTCCTTTGTTTGAGGGGAATTCATCATGGATAACACCTGCGGATATATTACATATGCGTACAGGTGATGTACCGACTTTCATGCCAACTCAACGTTTATCGTATGTTGGACATTTGAAATCATGGAGCTTTAGCAGTGCAATACGCAGAAAATAGTGTGTAATTAAACTAAAAAAAAGGCCAACATATAAAGTTGGCCTGCTAAACTGGAAGCAATGTGAGCAATGTCGTTTGTGATAAACCTGAGTGATTTACTCAAGTATTCACGAAGTAAAAGATAACCATTCTCATTTAAGAAATCAACCCCTTTTTTTATGTAGTTAATTCTTTCCTTTTTTTGCCTTAATGCGTTTTTTATTTATAAAAAACAATGTATTGTAGGTTTAACTCTAATGAAAATTACTTTTCGAACAAAAAAATTTTTTAAAAAAACACATTAATGAGATTATTCTTCCTGAGATTAATCATTAATAGGCGTGTTTATGATGCGAAAATTAAAGGTAGGTGTAGTCGGCTTAGGAGCTATTGCACAAAAAGCGTATTTACCAATCTTAACTAGAGAGGAAAACTGGGAGTTGATTGGCGCTTTTTCGCCTAATCAATTGAAGGCAAAACTGATTTGTGACAGTTATCGTATTCCTCTGTTTAGTAATATTGATGCACTTGCACAGCAATGTGACGCTGTTTTTGTTCATAGTGCGACGAAAAGCCATTTTGAGGTAATCAAGCGGCTATTAGATGCAAACGTTCATGTCTATGTTGATAAGCCATTGACTGAGTTAACGGAACAGTCTGAGCAATTAATTGAATTAGCAGCGCAGCGCCAGAAAATGTTAATGGTTGGATTTAACCGCCGCTTCTCACCGTTTTATATGTCAATTAAACAAGATATTAAAAAAATCAGGTCTATTCGTATGGATAAACACCGTATGGACAACGTAGGGCCGAGTGACGCTAGATTTACTTTATTAGATGATTATTTGCATGTCGTTGATACTGTATTATGGATAGCGCCAAATCATGCAGAGTTAATCAGTGGTAGCATTCATAAAACAAATGCTGACGAGTTGTTTTATGCAGAGCACCATATGCAAGCGGGTCACTGTTGGATAACAACATCGATGCATCGCAAAGCAGGAAGTCAACAAGAGCAACTTATTGTGATTGCAGAGGACAGTATTCATCAAATAACCAATATGAACCACTGGAGGAGTGAAAATGTGGTTGGTATTAGTGAGAAAAAACCCGCTAATTGGGATTCAATTTTAGTTCAACGCGGTTTTGATGGCGCAATTCGTCACTTTGTTGATTCTATTTCAAATCAAACTCAACCGTTGATCAGTGGTGAAGAGGGCTTGAAAGCCCAACGCATGGTTGAACAAATGATATCTACAGCGAATAAAGTCAGCGATTAATTATGTGATAGGGTAACCGTAATTATCGACTCTATTAAACGTTAAAATTTTGGTATCTCATGATGATATAGGAACACCGGATGATACATTTACAAGAAAGCTCTGACGTATTATTTGTTGCAGGGTTTGGCCCGATAGTGACTGACTATAATAAAAGCCATTCTTTTTATCTTGAGTTGTTAAAGCTACCTTTAAAGCCAATAGAAGAAGGGAGCCAATATTTAACTTGCGAACAAGAAGGGCTTGAAGGAGTTAAACATTTTGCACTTTGGCCTATAGAACAAGCAGCCCAGTCGTGTTTTAGGCAAAGTGAATGGCCTGAAAATATACCGATACCACAAAGTTGGATGGAATTTGAGGTTGTTGACATCGAAAAAATCACGGACAGTTGCCTTAAGGACGGTTATATCTTATTAGTTAATAACCGAATGGAGCCTTGGGGACAAACAGTAACAAGGTTATTAAGCCCAGAAGGTATGTTAGTTGGTTTAACGGTGACGCCATGGCTAAGAGAATAACCTGCTTTTATTTGTAGCTAGAGATCTCATTTATCTTTGTGGATAAGAGACATTTATTAGTAATTGTTTATAATTTTGTTGTAGAACTTCATTTTAACTATTTTTAGGAGGGGTTATGTATAAAACGATTCTGGTCCCTATCGATTTAACAGAAGATGAATTAACCAGTAAAGCCGTTCGTCATGCAGTTAATCTAGCAAAACAATCGGGTGCTAAAATTCATCTTATTCATGTTTTACCCATTTCCTCAGCAATTATTAATGCGTACGCTTTAGGTTACATGGAAATAAAAGACCGTGCGACAGTGAAAGCAGAAGAAGACATGAAAATGTTAATGGATTCAATTGATTTACCTCACGATGACGTTAGTTATACGATAACGTTTGGTTCTCCACGAGATGAAGTGATTAATACAGCAAAAGACATTAATGCAGATATTATTGTCATCGGCTCTCGTCGCCCAAATATTACAACTCATCTTTTAGGATCAACTGCCGCAGGTATCGTGCGTTACGCGGAGACATCAGTGTTGGTTGTACGTTAATAATTAGAGGAGAGCCTGCTCATAGGGTAGGTTCTTTTTTATTTCATTATTGGTATTTCCAATTTTATTAGCTTTATCACTCAAGTTGATTGATCTTACTTATAACAAGGTGAGTTTGAGTCAGTATGGAAAAGTTTTCGCAAGAATTACTGCGTGTTGAACACTTTGTTCTGAGAGTTTTGCGTTTTTATTTACTCGGACTTTTGATTTTTTTTCTTGGGTTATTACCCGGTATCATCGGTTTTTATGTTATTGAAGGCCACTCAGCTGTTGAGTCAATGCTTAATGCGTTGTCTATGTTGAGTGGACAAGCTATTGAGCCGGCTCCTATTACACGAGGAGGTCGTTTCTTTATCGCTATTTATGGTTTATTTTTACAAAGCGTTTTTATTATCAGTATTGGATTAATTGTAACTCCTTTCATTCATCGCATTTTGCATAAATGGCATTTAGAAGAATAATTTTTTGTTGTAATAGTAAGGGGCTTCACAGCTTTTTTAGTGTAGTAAGACTATACTTTGAAAGACTAAAAGGAAAATATTCACCCGCTACGCCTAATAATTAAGTTGTAAAAATACACAACAATACAACTTGAATAAAAATCTAAACATAATTAATAAGGGGCATCATATGTATCAAACAATTTTGGTTCCCGTGGATATATCTGAAGATGTATTAACAGATAACGCATTAAAACATGCTATTTATTTAGCAAAAATCTCAAATGCGAAAATTCACTTATTTCACTCAGTTCCAGATGTTTCAAGATTTTCAATGAGCTACAGTTATCATTATGATTTATTGTCTTCATTTGCTAAAAAAGCTCTTGAGCGTTCAGAAGAACAGCTAAAAGAAATCATTGAAAAAATTGATTATCCGTCAGATAAAATCTCTTATAAGGTTGAGTTTGGCTCACCACGAGATAAAGTTTTATCAGAAGCTGAGGCAATTGATGCTGACCTTATTGTTATCGGCTCACGCAATCCAAGTATTTCAACGCATTTATTAGGTTCAAATGCTTCAGGGATTGTGTCCTATGCGAAGATCTCGGTACTCGTCGTTCGATAAAATAAAAATAGCCTGCTAGCAGGCTATTTTTTGTCTATTAAGAGCGAATAAACCTAGGGGGTTTTAACCGCTTCTTTGGCTTGCTCAATTGCTTTAAGTGCTTGGCTGCAAGCTTGCTCTTGTGCATCATCAGGGTAGCTAGCAAGGGCTTTTTTCGCTTCTTCTAATTGAGACTTCATTAATGCAATCTGTTCACCTGCATTGGCTTCATCTTTATATTGTTCTTCGGCTTGCTTAACAAGGTCGTTCATTTCTTTGAAATAAGTATCACAGGTTGCACCTGCATTTG
Source organism: Providencia sp. PROV076 (assembly GCF_028483405.1). Classification (NCBI taxonomy): domain Bacteria; kingdom Pseudomonadati; phylum Pseudomonadota; class Gammaproteobacteria; order Enterobacterales; family Morganellaceae; genus Providencia; species Providencia sp. PROV076. The sequence goes on from NZ_JAMPRR010000005.1 coordinate 136,447, forward strand.
CATTAAATGCAGTGAAAGCCATTAATAGACTAAATGCAATCGGAAGAGTTTTTTTCATCGTATTTTCGCTTTCAAAATTCATAATATCGTCAGAATAACACCCCATATTCAAAAACGCACTATTCGAACACGTGAATGTTTTTAACTGATAAGTTTTTTCTACATATTGAGAATATTCCTGTTGGTCACTAACGACAATAGCATAATTTGCAAAATACAAATGATAATCATTCTTGACTGATTGCAATGTAAAAGTGTACATTTAAGTACACTTTAAATAATGATAAAGAAAGAGATGATTATGATGAATAAAAATATGATAAAAACAGAAAATTGGCCGATCTGTGAGATGAATATATTTCCCTCTACTATGGATGAAACACGTTTGTGGTTAGAAGAGATGGATATGTTATTGGCGAGAAGAAATGAATTTGTCTTGATATACCCGCCAGTGGTTAAAAAAGAAAAACCATCATCAGAAGATATGCAAAGTATGAAATATGTGCGTCGTTGGTTAAAAGACACTAAAGAAGCGATGGAACAGCATTGTCGCGCCCTAGTTGTTACGTTACAACCCGATGGCCGAGATAAAGAGGAGATGGAACGCATGGCACCTATGCTGTCTGCGTTATATGGCCCTCAGGTTTTAATCGCAGCGGATGGAACAACAGCAAAAGAGCAGGCCCAATCAGTTTTAGCCTAGTTGATTGTGTGTTTACTGATTTTACGGATATAACTGGCGATGATATCAACAGACATAGCAATTTGCTGTTGAATAAATTCATCGCTGGGCTTGAAATCAGCAATACAGAAAGTGGTGATAAAGACATCCGCTTTTAGCATTTCTAGGTAACGCGAAGAAATACTTAATAATGTTTTTTCATCCACTTTAACATCAGGAAGTAAAGCTAATTTTTGTGTTAATAAGCGATAGCTTTTTACTGGGCCTTGCTCAAAAAACGCGTGCGTTATTTCAGGGAAACGGTTGTATTCACCTAATATTAACCGATATAACCCAATGGATTCAGGCTTAAGTACATTTAATAAAAATCGAGAGCCATAAAAAGAAAGTATAGACTCAATCGTATCTAATGGGGGCATTTTTTCATCAGGTTCTTGAAAAATATCATCAATCATAGATGCAATAACAGCGGCAAATAACCCTTCTTTATCCCCAAAGTTTTTATATAAAGTTGTTCGAGAGCCCCCAGCTCTTTCAATAATCATATCCAATGTTGCGCCTTCAAACCCATATTGCAGAAAAATTTCAGTTGCCGCAGCGATCAAAGCCTGTTGACGACGTCGGCCTTTTGGGGTTTTAGCTGTAAGAGGGTTATTCATGAATGGTTAATCCTGCTATTTGTCTTCAAATAAGAAAGTAACATAACAAATTTTACTGAAATAGTTTAAATCACGTGACCTCAATCATAGATTTACCTGAAAGAGATCATCATTTAAGCTGATATTTGTCTTTATGATATTTATAAAGATTAACATGTTTAGGATGATATCTGAATGGTTGTCATAATGTTGGGGGCAAGATGACAGAGCATGCATTAAATGAACAAAAAATAGACCAAAATGATCCCGTTAATCAGCAACGTGAAGTAACTCGGCTCTGTATTGAGTGTGGTTTATTTTTATTGCAACATGGTGCTGAAAGTATGCTCGTCGAACAATTGACGACTCGTCTGGGAATTGCGCTTGGGGCAAGTCAAGTTGATAGTGCTATCTCATCTAATTCATTGGTTTTAACCACTATAATTGATGGCCGTTGCTTAACGTCAACGCGACGTATTATTGACCGTGGTATAAATATGCATGTTGTTACTGAAGTTCAGCATGCAGTAATTTTAGTTGAACACCATTTATTAGACCGAAAACAATTACAAAAGAAATTATCATCAATTAAACCGTTACGTTATCCTCGATGGTTAATGGTTTTGATGGTGGCTTTATCTTGCGCTTGTTTCAGCAAGTTGAATGGAGGAGGGTGGGAGAGTGCGTTAATTACATTTTTAGCCAGTGGTTGTGCAATGTATGTTCGGCAAGTATTAACCTCCCATCAAATGAACCCGCTAATTAATTTTTGTATTACTGCGTTTGTCGCGACAACCGTTTCCGGCTTATTACTGAAAATACCGTATTTGGCGGTCACAGAAACGATTTCGATGGCTGCCAGTGTATTGCTTTTAGTTCCAGGCTTTCCATTAATTAATGCAGTCGCGGATATGTTTAAAGGGCATGTTAATACAGGATTAGCGCGCTGGACAATGGCGAGCCTTCTTACTTTGGCTACCTGCATTGGCGTTGTATTAGCAATGACAGTCTGGGGTTTAAAAGAATGGGCATAGAATTTCTATTCTCTTTATGTGAGAAAATGCTATTAGCCGCTATACCGGCCGCGGGGTTTGCGATGGTATTTAATGTGCCTGTAAGGGCATTGAAATATTGTGCCTTATTAGGTGCTATTGGCTATGGTTTTAGAATGATACTGATGACACTCGGCTTGCAAATTGAGTGGGCAAGTTTTCTTGCGGCAATTTTAATTGGTATTATTGGTATTCAGTGGTCGCGTTGGTGGTTAGCCCATCCTAAAGTGTTTACTGTTGCCGCCGTGATCCCAATGTTCCCAGGTATTAGTGCCTATATTGCAATGATTTCAGTAGTAAAAATATCGCAATCTGGTTATGACCCTGAATTAGTTGAGGTCTTAGTGACTAATTTCTTAAAGGCCTCCTTCATTGTTGGAGCTTTGTCTATTGGTATTTCTTTACCTGGTTTATGGTTATATCGCAAAAGACCAAGTGTGTAATTTTTAAGGGATGGCTTACGGGTATTCCTGCTATATCCGTAAGTCATACCTTGCTCTTTTACTAATAAGAGTTAGAAATTCTATTAAAGCTGCATAAATTCTGATGTGGTGGTGAACTATAAAATTGAGTCATCGCTGATATCATTAATGCTACTATTTGATTAGAATATGTGATATTTCTTCTTATGCATTAATGTGTTAGAGGAAAAACTAACGCATTCATTTAAATTCTTCGCATATATTCTTATTAGTGGTGTTATTTTGAAACAATTTAGCTTGTCCAAATATTATCAATTCGTTTTTTCGGTTCTATTATTTATTTTTTCTGCTTTTTCATTTTCTGCACCAAATTCATTTACTGAAGCCAAAATGCTGAGTAAAACTCAGGTTTATGCAGATCAAAACCACCAAGGTGAGGGAACAATATACTGCGGCTGCCAGTGGGAATGGGTAGGAAAAAGCGGGGGGAAAGTCGATTTAGCCTCTTGCGGCTATCAAGTGCGTAAACAACAGAACCGAGCTGAACGTATTGAATGGGAGCATATTGTTCCTGCATGGGTGTTTGGTCATCAAAGACAATGCTGGCAAAAAGGGGGACGGAAAAACTGTGTGTCTAGTGACCCTATTTTTGGCCGAATGGAAGCAGATATGCATAATTTAGCGCCTTCTATTGGTGAGGTGAATGGTGATAGAAGCAACTTTAGTTTTGGGCAATTACCTACTAATACGCCGTACCCATACGGAATGTGCCGCAGTCGAGTTGATTTTAAACAAAAAGTCTTTGAACCAAGGAATGAGGCTAAAGGGCAAGTAGCCCGAGTATATTTCTATATGCATGACCGTTATAACTTGTCTATGTCACGTCAACAGCAACAGTTATTGATGGCGTGGGATAATAAATATCCTCCAACGTCTTGGGAAATCAAGCGAGATAATCGAATCGCTAAAATGATGGGGCATCATAACCCATTTGTGACAGGGGAGAAAAAATGGAGTTTAAACCATAAAAATGGGGCAGAGGGAGTTAATATTTCTCCAGTTTTACCTTTGGTTCAGACTAAGATAATAGAAAATAAATCTATTGTACCAGATGTGGTTGAAATTAAAGGGAATCGTAATTCCAAAAAATATCATTTCTCACATTGCGCTAGCTTCAATACCATTGCCGATAAAAATGCAGTTATTTTCACTAATGAACAAGCAGCTAAAGCCGCAGGTTTTGAGTTAGCGGGAAATTGTAAAAGACGCTAATTATCTTGTAAGCCACAGTAGTTAATTCACTGATTACTGTGGTTTTATTTCTTGTTTTTATGCGTGATAACGAAAATCTTTAATAAACTTCTAAAATTTTGTTGGAAAAATGTTGCATTATTAAAAAAAATGACGCTATATTTAAAGCAAATGAAAACTGCAATAAAAACATGGACTCATTGAGGTACAAAAAATATTGTAGTTTGTCATATTACTGTCATATAGATTCATTAGTTTAAAAGTATCGCTGCTACAGGAGAAACTAATGGGAAATACGTGTTTATTCACACGAATTCGAAGCCGGTTATCACTCCATCATGAAATTTCCATGGTGAGATTGGTAACCGGTTTTTTTATTAGCCGACTTATGGCACCAAGTTACAGCCACAATCGATATTTGACCATTAACTTTGAGCTTGAAGGGAGCTCCTCTCTGTTTGGAATAGTCCGTCATTTGAATTGACATCACTGATACCGGGAAGGGTTAATACTATGAGTAGACAGAAAGCTGCAACAAAGGTACGTCGTGAAATGAAACGTTCATCACGTAAAGAGCGTTCAGGTCGTTTTAATATCAATAACGTCGCATCATTTGCTGAATATACAGGCATTGAAGCTATCGGTATGGCAAAAGAACGTCGTGATGAATCCCCTATATTACCCAGAAATGAAGCTCAAAAACTCTATATTAATTCCATTAAACATAAGCAACTCATTTTTGCGAATGGTGAAGCGGGTTGTGGTAAAACCTATATCAGTACTGCACTGGCGGCTGATGCGTTAATTCATAAAGATATCAATAAGATTATTGTAACAAGGCCCGTTCTTCAAGCGGAGGAAGATCTTGGTTTTTTACCGGGTGATATGTCAGAAAAATTTGCGCCGTACTTTCGCCCTGTTTATGACGTATTGGTGAAAAGACTGGGGGCATCCTTTTTGCAGTATTGTTTGCGTCCTGAAATTGCCAAAGTGGAAATAGCGCCATTTGCTTATATGCGAGGCCGAACATTTGAAAATGCTGTCGTGATATTAGATGAAGCTCAGAATGTTACCGTCACTCAAATGAAAATGTTTTTAACTCGGCTTGGTGAAAATGTGACGGTGATTGTCAATGGTGATGTGACCCAGTGTGACTTGCCTGAAGGTGTGTCCTCAGGGTTAGCTGATGCATTACAACGTTTTAGTAGTGATGAAATGGTATCAATGGTGAACTTTACTATTGAGGATTGTGTGAGGTCACAATTGTGCCATAAAGCATTGCTGGCCTATAACGATTGATCAAGATATTCATTAATCCTATGCCCTACGATTTGCTTGCAGGGCATAGGTTAAATTATAGGGACAACTGACTAGTGGTAGAGCATTTCATGTACGATTTGCTCATCGGTAAGAGTATATGGGTAATAGGTTGGCCAATTTTCTAGCTGGCTTAATAATTTTTCCTGGGATTCGTTTCCCATATACAGGTGGAAATGCCCTGAAGTCTGAGGCTCAATAATATGGTCACTAAATTGGATAAATTTAGGCGCTTTTGAGTTTGCATCTTTGCATTCAAACAAGTAACGAACACCTTTTTTCCCTGAAGTATAGTGCAGAATTTTGTAACCCGCGTAGTCATATTTACAGCTGCTTACGTTCCCGTTTTGGGTAAATTCAATAACATCATTTTCAATGCCAATACTGTTAACATCAGTGGCATAGCCTTTTTTATAATATTCACGATACTCTTCAACCGTTTTGTCTTTATTTTTCTTGGCCTTACTTTCTAGAACCTCATCAAGTTTTCCATTTAATAGCAATGGATTTACAGATTCCCAGATGCCTTGCCAATCACTAAGAGATCTATCTTTGACATCAGTATCCTCAAAAATCCCTTTTGAAGCTTGTAGCGCTTTCTCTGATTGTGGATGGGAATGACTATGTGAGCCATGAGCAACAGCGGTATAACTAGTGAGCGCTAATGCAATATAAAGACTAGTTTTTAAAATTGCCATTTTGTACACAGTGGTTTTCCTATTTTTGTAGTGAATATAAAGATTATAAAAAACCATTATGTTATAACATAACATTTGATGGTATGAAAAGTATTTTAGGGAGTTTATTGTTGGGGAAAATAATGGCTAATAATTTGATGAAGGTAGGCAAGATCAGGAAATAAGTTCGCTTATTAGCATTTATAGACCAACAAGCGAACTAAATATTTGAATTGAAGTTAATCGTCAGGGTTATCCATTACAGCATGGCGCTCATGATGGTAACCTTCCTCATCATAGCCATATCGCCAATAAGGGATTGCATAGATATCATCACGGCCAAAACCTTTTTCACGACGAATATAACGACGCAGATCACGAATAATTTGGTCTTCACCCGCAATCCAGAAAGCGCAGTCGCTGCTTGGGATCACCCAAGACTTAAACGTGCTAATTAATTCAGCGGTTTTGGTGATATCACCACAAACCCAAATCACTTCAACTTGTTCTGGTTTTTTCAGTTCTCTCACGTCTTTTGGGTTATCTAACCGTAGTACAACTTTGCCTTGGGCATTCGCTGGCATTTTCTCTAATAATGCGGCGATAGCGGGTAGGGAACTGGAGTCACCAGCCATAAAGTAGTGTTGCCTTGCAGGTAATAATGGGTCTGGACCACCTGGATTGGTAATTCCCATCCAATTTCCGGGCTTTGCATCCCGAGCAAATAGATATGCAGGGCCAGTTGCGCCATCGTGCATAGCAAATTCAATATCTATCTCGCTAACTTCTGGACGGATGGCTCTGACGGAATAAGTACGAACAAATGGGCGAGGTTTGTCTTCTGGCCAGCTACGGCCTTCTTTACTTAGGATAGGGAGTGCGGGCTGGCTGATTAAATCAGGGGCTAAAAATATTTTCAGATGCCCACCTTCACAATCTGTTGGGTATGTATTGAGTCTTTCACCTGTGAAAGTAATACTACGAATAGATGGGCTGATATCGGTAATGGATTTAACTTGAATAAGCTGTGGTGGAGCCGGGCGATAGATGTTTTTTTCAACAGGTTGTTCAGTGGCCACGGACGATCTCCTTTATTAATGATAATTTTATTATATGGTAATTATTATCATTATCATGAATAAATTTGTAAGTTGCAACCGCTAGTGAGTGATTGGGGGCGGATATTTATGAAGAGAGATTTTCAGCAGAAGATAGGGCAACTCATAGTGATGAGCCATTGATTTTAATAAAAATGCCGTATGACTTTTAGTCTACGGCATATAGAAAAGTTAATTACTTCACTTTCATTCCAGCGGCGGTCATCATCAATTTAAATACTGATGAAAATGCAAACAATGCGAGTACACTTCCGAACCAGATGATAGCCATCCAACCGAGTTTTTTCCACCAAGGAGAGGCACTCACGCTATCAGTGGTAGCCTTGCTCTGGGGTAATTTTTCCTCTGAAGACATAGTAACTCCAATAGGTATAAACCAAAATAACAGGAATGATGAATAACGCACCGACTAACATAAAGCCTAAACTTTCGGATGGGCCTGCGGCATCACGGAAACTGACTGCGGGTGGAATGAGTGTCGGCCAAATACTGATGCCTAAACCAGTAAACCCAAGGAAAATTAACATTAAAGCCGCTAAGAATGGCACGCTATCGAACCGTTGGCGCTTAGCACTTTTTAGGATCAACCAAGTACAGCCTAATACCAGTAATGGAACCGGTAAGAAGAAGAACAGATTTGGCAGGGTGAACCAACGCTCAAAGACTGCGTCATTTAACATTGGGGTCCAGAAGCTGATCACTGCTATGACCGCTAACATCAGTAATGTTAATGGCCGTAGGACACGATACATGGTGCTACGTAAGTGGCCCTCCGTTTTCATGATCAACCAACCACAAGCTAATAGCGCATAAGCAACGACGAGGCCAAATCCGCAAAACAGTGGGAAAGGTGAGAACCAATCGAAATAACCACCCATGTAAACACGGTTTTCCACATGGAAGCCTTGGATAAAGGCACCAACTACCACACCTTGAACAAAGGTGGCAAAAATTGAACCCCAAATAAAGGCGTGATCCCAATGGCGGCGGTGTGATTCATCCGCTCTAAAGCGAAACTCAAAGGCGACACCACGGAAAATCAAGGCCAATAACATGAAAGTTAATGGAATTGACAACGCATCAAGGACAATCGCATAAGCGAGAGGAAAAGCACCAAATAGTGCTGCCCCACCTAAAACCAACCAAGTTTCATTGCCATCCCACACAGGGGCAACGCTATTCATCATCAGATCACGGTCTTGGCTGTCTTTTAGCGCAGGGTAAAGGATCCCAATGCCTAAATCGAACCCATCCATAACAATATACATCAACATACTAAATACGATGATGACAAACCAAATGAGAGGTAAATCAATGCCCATGAGCTGCGTCCTCCGCGATGCCTTTACGAATTAATTTCATCATGTACATGTAGCCGATACCGAACACCCCACCGTAAACCACAAAGAAGGCGATTAAACTGATACTCATGTGCATTTCACCATGTGCACTGACTGCATCAGAGGTTCGTTGTAGCCCATAAACAACCCATGGCTGTCGGCCTATTTCTGTTGTAAACCAACCCGCTAAAATGGCAATCAAACCAGAAGGAGCCATGACGAACATAAAGCGTAGGAAGGTTTTGGATTCATACAAGTTTTTACGATAACGTAGCCATAAACCCCAGACTCCAGCCGCGATCATTAATAAGCCGAGCCCGACCATTACGCGGAATGACCAAAACACCATAAACACGTTAGGCCTATCTTCTGGCGCGTATTCTTTTAACGCAGGCACTTGTTTGTCGATACTGTGGGTTAAAATCAGGCTTGCTAAATAAGGGATTTCGATAGCAAATTCTGTTTTTTCTTTTTCTTGGTTTGGTATACCAAATAAGATAAGCGGAGTGGCTTCTCCAGGTTTATTTTCCCAGTGACCTTCCATTGCAGCCACTTTAACAGGTTGATGTTTAAGTGTGTTTAGCCCATGAGCATCCCCGATTAAAGCTTGAACTGGGGCTAAAATCAAAATCAACCACAGGGACATGGAAAACATTTTTTTCATGGCGCTGGACTTGTTGCCTTTGAGCAAGTGCCAAGCCGCAGATGCACCAATAAAAAATGCTGCCGCAAGGAATGCTGCGGTGGTCATATGCAATAGGCGGTAAGGGAAAGAGGGGTTGAAGATAACCGCAAACCAATCAACGGGAACAATGCGCCCATCAATAATTTCAAAGCCTTGCGGTGTTTGCATGAAACTGTTGGAGGCTAGGATCCAGAACGTGGAAATAATCGTTCCCAACGCGACCATGCAAGTGGCGAAAAAATGTAATTTTTCACCTACACGGTTCATTCCAAATAGCATAACGCCAAGGAAACCGGCCTCTAAGAAGAATGCGGTAAGCACCTCATAAGTGAGAAGCGGCCCTGTAATACCCCCTGCAAAATCTGAGAAAAAGCTCCAGTTAGTGCCGAATTGGTATGCCATGACCAAACCAGAAACAACACCCATTCCGAAGTTAACGGCAAAAACTTTTGACCAAAAATGGAACAGTTTTATATAGTCTTCATCACGAGTTTTAAGCCATAAACCTTGTAGCACCGCAAGGTAACTTGCCAGCCCAATAGTAATGGCGGGAAAAATAATATGAAACGAGACCGTAAAAGCGAATTGTATACGGGCAAGTTCCAGCGCAGTTAGTCCAAACATATTGACCCCTGAGTGGATATGTTAATGGCACGCAATATTTAACGTTCTGATGAGAGCAATTGAGGCGCTAATCCTTAGCAAAAGGAATTGCTCACAACGGAGTGCAAAATAACCGCAATCCAACGAAAAATTTTTTGTGCTTATAGTTAAAAAAAAGTCAGGTGAATGTGTGGATAAGTAGAACATGAGACGATAAACTATAATAGTAGCAATTATTGGGATATTAACTATAACAGTTGAGGCGGCTATGACGAGATACGAACAATTAGCAGCGCAAATTCGTCAGCAAATTGAAGACAATATCTGGCAAGTGGGCGACAGATTACCTTCATTGAGGGAAAGTGTTAAACAGTCAGGCTTAAGTTTAATGACTGTAGTACAAGCATACCAGTTGCTTGAAAGCCAAGGGTGGGTCGTTGCTCGCCCGCAATCAGGGTATTACGTGGCAAACCGTAATAACGCATTTGCTGCCGCTAAAGGAGGAAAAGGGCTACATTTGAATGAAAATGTAGAGATTAACGCCTCTATTTTTGGTGTCCTACAAGCTTGTAAGGACCCGAATATTATCCCATTTGGCTCCGCATTTCCAGAGCCTGCCTTATTGGATGACCCAAAACTCGCGAAGTCTCTTGCGTCTGTCGCTAGGCGTTTATCTAAATTTAATACACCAGCTAATTTGCCACCTGGTAATGAACAACTGCGCCGTAACATTGCTCAGCGCTATGCAACTCAAGGGATCCATGTCGCTCCCGATGAAATCGTGATCACAGCAGGGGCAATGGAATCTTTGGTTCTGAGTTTACAATCGGTGACTCAGCCCGGGGATTGGGTGGTTATCGAATCTCCTGCATTCTATGGTTCACTTCAGGCAATTGAGCGGTTAAAACTTAAGGCGATAGCCATTAAAACAGACCCGCTATTTGGTATTGATCTTGACGCATTAGAGGATATTGCGAGCAAATATCCAATTAAAGCCTGTTGGCTAATGACGCATTATCAAAATCCATTAGGCGGAACGATGCCGCAAACAAACAAAAGACGTCTGGTAGATATCCTTAATAAGCATCAAATTACTTTAATTGAGGACGATGTCTATGGGGAACTTTATTTTGGCAGCAAACAGCCGATACCTGCCAAGGCACTAGACACCAAAGGTAATTTCTTTCATTGTTCTTCATTTTCAAAATGTTTAGCCCTGGGGTATCGCGTGGGTTGGGTGGCCGCCGGCCAACACGCGACAAAAATTCAACATCTACAAATGATGAGCACCGTTTCTGCCAGCGTTCCCACGCAATTAGCTATTGCGGAGTACTTATCATTAGGGGGATATGACAGTCACTTGCGTAAACTGCGTTTAACAATGGAGCAACGTCAGCACCAAATGTTGAGTGCAATAGCAAAATACATGCCTCCATCAGTAAAAGTGAATACACCAAAAGGTGGGTATTTTTTATGGTTAGAATTTGAGCCACCATTTAATGCTATTCGTTTATATCAGCTCGCATTAAAAGAGGGGATCAGCATCGCACCTGGCAGTATGTTTTCCACAAGCGACCAGTTTAATCATGCATTTCGCCTTAATGCATCGTTTACATGGAATGAGAGGGTGGAAGAAGCAATGAAAACATTAGGCCGCTTATGTCACTTTTTAATCAACGAGAGGCGTGATTAGTCACATTATCGTTGCTAATTCATTGCTTAGAAAGATTAACTTTGCGAATCTAAGTATAAATCTAAATGTATTAGCAGCAACAGATGGGAGGTAATGTGAAAATAAAATGTTTTGATATAAAGGAGTTACCTATCCTGAATTGGCATGATGGTGCGGGGACTAGCCAAGAAGTATTTTGCTGGCCTGTTGCATCAGACTATTCATTACGCGCAAGTATTGCAACCATCGAGCAAGATAGCTATTTAAAGCGCTATGCAGAAGGCGAAAGGCTGGTGGTATTGTTGAATGACCAGCCTCTTCTTTTAACTGATACCAAAGCGTTTGAGTGCCGGCTTGAACGCGCTGGTGACCATGCTCAATTTTCAGCTCAGCAATTTTGCGCAATAAAAGTCTTACAGCCATCAGTTCAGTTAATGAATTTTATTTTTCGAGGTGATCGGTGGGGGGCTAAAAGTTATTTCATCACTGAAGATTATAAATTACCCGCCAACCAAGCGGGATTAGTCTACGTACTAAAGGGTGAATGGGACATTTCAGGGGCAAATTGCCATCTTCTGGCCCAAGGACAAGGCGCGTGGTGGTTACCTGATATCGGTGAAGGAGAGATTAAACCACATAGCACCGATAGCAAGTTGATCTGGATTGAATTATTACCTCGCTAACTGGTCGCTAAACCAATAGCCGCTAGTGTTAGCATGCCACCAGCAACACCTTCGGTTATACGGCGTTTTTTATCATTATAAGCGCGCTTATTATGCATGGATGCAAATAGTGCACCTATCACACCGTAGATCACGACACATGAAAGTATAAAAGTGGCTGAGAGTATCAAGGACTGAACGGCGACACTTTCTGTCAGCTTAATGAAGTTTGGTAAAATAGCGAAATACACCAGTAGCCCTTTAGGGTTAAGGAAGCTAGTCAGAAAGGCTTTACCTACTACCGCTTTTGTCGATACAGTTTGAATTTTTAGCTCCCCAGCTCTCATCGCAGATAACACCATCCGAGCAGCAAGATAAGTGACATAAGCGACGCCAACCCATTTAATGGTGTAGAAAATCATGGGGGATGCTGCAACAATTGCGGCTAAACCAAGCGCAGCTAGGATCGCATGTGCCCCATAGCCCAGTATAATACCTAAATTAGCTTTCAAGGCCGCTGAGGTTCCTCCCGATAATCCTTGTGCGGAAATAAACAGAATATCTGGGCCTGGTGTGCATACCAAGGGAATGACGGTTGCGCTAAATAAGAGTAAGGTCTGTAACTCCATTTTAATTCCTCATTGTTGTTCGTCGTTATTTCACGCAACTGGCCAGTAGCGATAAAATTATAGCGATAATCCAATGATATTGGATTTTTTTATTGCTTTAAAACAAACAAAAATTGGTATTTAATATCATTAATTAATATAAAATTGAGGTTGAATGCCAATGAAGCAAACTGAACTAAAACTGGATGCTATTGATAGACGGATCTTACAAGTTTTACAAAGAGATGGAAAAATTCAGAATATTGAATTAGCGAAAGAAGTCGGCCTTTCTCCGTCTCCTTGCTTACGTCGCGTGAAATTGCTTGAAGAAGCTGGGGTTATCAAGCGTTATGTGGCGGTGCTGGATGGGAGTAAAATTGGAGCGGGTCTTTCTTTATTTGCACGTATTTGGTTTAAAACACAAGATGCTAAGACCATCAACCAATTCGTTGAAGACATTAAACAGATGCCTGAAGTTGTAGAATGCCATCTAATGGCAGGGGAATGTGATGCATTGATCCGCATTGTGACACAAGACTTAGCTTCTTATCGTCGTTTTCATGCAGACCATTTAACACAAATTAGTAGCATTCAGAGTATTAAGACGGAGGTGCCAATGGAAACGGTGAAAGTCACTTATGCTTTGCCGCTTTAGAATAGTGACTCGGTTTTATTTATTAGAAATAATTATTTTTATAAGACAAAATTAATTAAATAATACAAAAAATGAATAAATAATTAATTTTTGAATTTCAATTTTACAAATTGAAATATTATTACGTTATTTTTAATATTGATGGATTAGTTTGATTCTCTTTTTTAGATTATTATCTAACTGGTTATTTTATTTTTATATAACGATTTGTTTATTTGATGAGATAACTCTTATATGTTCACAACGCTGTTGAGTAATAGCTTACTCATGACGAAAGTGCTATCTAATTAGTTGATATGTAAATAATGAAAGGGAAGTTTTTTTGATCCTGCGCAACATCACTTCACGTTAATTACTTATACTGTTAATAATCCAAAATTAAAATAATGCGAATATTTCTTATTTAAAAAATATTTTCAATTTAATCAGTAACGATGTGAGTCTTTATAAGCATTTTTCTAATTGTCACAGGTATTGTAATACCCGTCTATTAATTGATTATTTGTGATCTGAGTCTAATTGAAAATTCACCGAATAATAGAAATTATTTTCTCATAAATTTAAGGAAAATTTATGATTTATCCTATTACTGATAGAACAATATCTACAGTAAATAATCAAAAATTTAAGCGTTATGCTATCCGCTATTTAGATATTGAACAGCAAACACAGCAGGCAATTATAGAATATGGCCTCAATTTTGAAGCGCCTTTTGAACAGCAACGTGAGATTGAACAACTCAAACTAGATATAAAAAGTAAAGGCGCAATTTTTGCGAACAATGGAAAAAGTATACATTGTAATTGGCTATCAAGTGCTTGCGTACAATGTCGTACAGGAGAAGGGAGCCACACAACATTTTTGTCCTTAAAATGCCATCGCGATTGTTACTTTTGTTTTAACCCAAATCAAGAAAACTATCAGGAATTTCAACAGGAAATGCGTGATGCTATTGGGGAAGTTGACGCAATAGCAGAACAAGGTTACCCACTTACCCATATCGCGCTAACCGGGGGGGAGCCTCTACTTTTTCGCCAAGAAAGTATCGCATTTTTCCAAGCAGTCCAACAGAAATTACCTCAGACTCATAGCCGGTTGTATACAGCCGGTGACCCATTAGACCGAAATACCGCATTGGCTCTAGCGAAAGCAGGCCTACAAGAAATCCGCTTTAGTATCAAAATTGATGATCCTACAGAACGGATCACCAAAGTTTTACACCGTATCGCCTTAGCACGTGAGATTTTTCCATCAGTAATGGTGGAGATGCCTGTCATCCCCGGAACAGAACAGCAGATGTATCAGTTACTGACTCAGCTTGATGATATTGGAATTGACGGTATCAATTTATTAGAGTTTTGTTTCCCACTAACAAATAGTGAAGCCTATCAATCTCGAGGGTTCAGGCTTAAAAACCCACCTTATGAGGTGTATTACAACTATTGGTATGCCGGTGGGTTAGCTGTTGCACAGAGTGAATTAGCCTGCCTTCGAGTTCTCAAATTCGCACTAGAAAATCAATTGTCTCTTGGGGTGCATTACTGCTCTTTAGAAAATAAACATACCGGGCAGGTATACCAAAACAATGCTTTTTTTGAAAACAATGAACAAATAATAGGAAAGCATTATTTTTTTTCCTCTCAGGATTATTTTTTTAAAAGTGCCAAAGTCTTTGGTGACGATTGTGAAAAGGTGGCAGTTTTACTGACACACGCTGGTGTTTCTTATCATCAAGAATTACTGCATGGATTTTTGCAGTTTAATCCTGAGGCAATTGGCTTATTAACCCCACTAGGCAAAATACCTATCGCATTGACTTCCCACATTATTGAGCCCGATGAACAGGGAAATCCTTTAATTAAAGAAGTCCGAATTGAACTTACAACACCTACTGAATTTTTACTGACAGACCTGCAGGGAAATATTTATGACGAATGACGACCAAATTGTAGATTTTCTGTATGCACGTCAATTTGCTTATGACGTACTACGACGTTTGTTTATGGAAGAACCAACGCCTGAGCTATTAAATTATTTGAGAGACTCGGGGTTACTGTTATTTCCTTGTGATGAAGTATTACCCGCGATGAAAAACGCGATAAATGACATGCATAAAGACTTAAATACGAGGCAGTTACAAGCCAACAACGATGATTTCGAAAATTTGCATTGGGACTTTACTCGCTTGTTTATAGGCCCAGAAGCCCCGCCAGCATCGCCATGGGAATCAACTTATGTTTCTCGTGACAAACTGCTATTTCAAGAAAGTACGTTAGCAGTGAAGTCTTTTTATGAACAGTATGACGTTTATTTGCCAGAAGGTGATATGGAAGCCGCTGACCATATTGGCTATGAGTTAGATTTTATGTGGCATTTAAGTCTGCGCATTACTGAGCTTATTGACAGCGAAACAGACCCTGTTGATTGGCCCAAAGTGAACGCGTTATTACTCGGGTCTGCAACATTCTTGAATACCCATTTACTGGCTTTTATAACGCCGTTTTGCCGTTCAATGCATAACCACGCAGAAACATTATTCTATCGTCAATTAAGTTCATTACTTGAGCTTTTTTTACGTAATGATATTAAAAAAATCAATGAGTTAGTAAATTTATAATAATAAAACAAAATGAAGAGGTAAGAGCAATGTCAGAAAGACAGAAAATAGCCTTAAGTCGCCGTTCATTTATAGCATGGACATCAGCGGCGTCAGTGATGGCTACGTTACCGCTGAGTAAGCAATTACATGCGGCAACACCAGAGGAAGAAAAAGCGGTTGTGCAAGCTACTGACGCAGTCACTCAAGGAAAATGGAAGCCTGTGGCCTGCTGGCACAACTGTGGGGGCCGCTGTGTCAATAAAGCATTAGTGGTTGATGGCGTCGTTGTTAGGCAAAAAACCGATGATGTGGTTGCCGACTCCCCTGATTTCCCACAGCAACGAGGTTGTTTGCGCGGACGTTCACAACGTAAACAAGTCTTTGGCGCGGACCGGTTGAAATATCCAATGAAGCGTAAAGGTTGGGCTCCCGGTGGTGGGGATAAAAGCTTACGAGGACGAGACCAATGGGTGCGCATCAGTTGGGATGAAGCATTAGATATTGTGGCATCAGAATCGAAACGTATTAAAGAAAAATATGGTCATGAATCGATTTGGATCACCGGTGGTAACGGCGTTGAAATCCAAAGCGTTTATGCAAAGGCTGGTGGATTTGTTGGCGATTGGGGAACAACCTCATGGGGCGCATGGTTTGAAACGCCCGCTCATTTAGGATTACTTGAAGGGTTTTATACCTTTGGTACCAATGACCGTTTTGATATGCGTAACTCCCAGTTAATTGTGATGTGGGGAGCTAACCCTGCATGGAGTAGCCCAGGCAGCCCAACCTATAATTATTATCAGGCGAAAAAAGCGGGGGCACGCTTTATTAGTATTGACCCAAGTTATACGACTACAGCGGAATTAATGGATGCAGATTGGTACCCCATCAACCCAGGTACTGACCATGCTTTAGCTCTGGGTATTATGTCTGCGTTATTAGAAATGGACAGCCCTGACAACCCATTGATTGATTGGGATTTCCTGCGCCGTTGTACAGTTGGTTTTGATGAAAGTAATATGCCAGCAGGTGCAGATCCGAAAGGGAACTTCAAAGATTATCTATTAGGTACCCATACGGGAGAGCCAAAAACACCAGAGTGGGCCTCTAATATTTGCGGTTTATCAGCTAGCGACATTCGTACATTAGCACGTGAAATCGGGGGGACCAACCGAGTTGCATTACTTACAGGTTGGGCTCCTGCACGAATTCATAATGGTGAAGGATGGGTACAAGCATTCTCAACATTAGGCTTTATGACTGGCCATATGGGAAGGCCTGGCCGCATGACTGGCGTAAGCTGCCACTATGCTGCGGGGAATAATGGAACTCGCTTAGTTATGGCGGGGGCAAGTGGCTTGCCGTCAGTACCAAACCCGGTTAGCTTGAAAATTAACCACAATGAGCTTAACCGTGCATTACTAGAGAAAAAATTCCGCCAACGTGGTGTGGGGGATGTCGATACAAATATCCAAATGATCATTCATCCATTCAATGCCACGTTACAAACACGAGCCAATATTGCGCAGAGCGTTGAAGCTTATCGTAAAGATGTGGAACTGGTTGTGACTGCAGCTTATGTTCCACATACCTGTGCGAAATATTCGGATATCGTCTTACCCGTGACCACGGAGTGGGAACGTGAAGGAACCATATTAAATCCAAGTAATCGTGAAGTTATTATAGCTGCAGTGAATGTGACACCACCACTTTATGAAGCAAAAAGTGACCAGTGGATCGCCAAAGAGATAGGTAAACGCCTTGGTATTAATGTCGATGAAGTTTTTCCTATTTCTGAAAAGCAACAATTCTTCAATAAACTCAATGGTGCAACGATTATTGGTGAAGATGGTAAGACAACTGAGCCATTAATCACAGTAACTCAAGCGGATATTGATGAATGGCAAGTAACAGGTAAGCCACAGCAAGGCCGAATTACCCTCAATGAATTCCTTACTGTTGGGAAATATCAAGTAAAACGCACTTCTGATGATAACTATAGTTATATTGCCTATGAAGATTTTATTCGCGATCCTCAAGCCAATCCACGACCAACACCGAGTGGCAAATTCGAAATTTATTGTGAAACATTAGTCGAAAAAGCCGATGAATGTGGCTGGACTAAATTACCGCCAATTCCTGAATATATCCCGTCTGCAAGCGGTTATGAAGCAAGTTTTAATGATTTCTCGAAGAAGGAAAAAGGGGATTATCCATTCCAAATCTATAATCCACACTACTTACGCCGCTCTCACAGCACGCTTGATAATGTGCCTTGGTTACGTGAACAGTGGCCAAGCCCAATTTATATCAATGCGTCTGATGCGAAACGTTTAGGTATTAAACACGGTGAAACTGTATTGATAACAAGCCCTCAAGGGAAGATTGTACGTCCTGCGTTAGTGACACAAACGATGAAGCCTGGTGTTGTGGCGCTACCACACGGTAGTTGGACAAATGTTGATGAAAAAACAGGGATAGATATGGCGGGAGCCGACAATACGCTAACCATTCAAGTACCTACAGGGCTTGGTACATCAGGATGGAACACGATGCTATGTAATATCGAAAAATGGCATGGTGACCAGTTAGTTCCAGATGCTGCAATTCCACAGCGTATTATATTTTAGGGGGCAATAAGAAATGGATAAACAAGTCGGATTTTATATTAATGTTGCCACTTGCATTGGTTGTAAAACCTGTGTTGTTGCATGTAAAGACAAAAATGACCTTGAGGTCGGGCGCAACTTTCGCCGTGTGTATGATATTGAGGTAGGAGAGTATCCACGTCCTCGGACTTGGCACTTGTCTATTGCTTGTAACCATTGTGATGACCCGCAATGTGTAAGCCATTGCCCTACCACCGCAATGCACAAACGAGAAGAAGATGGTGTTGTATTAGTTGACCATGATAAATGTGTTGGTTGCCGTTATTGCACATGGGCTTGTCCATACGAGGCACCTCAGTTCGATGCCAGTATTGGTATGATGACCAAGTGCGACACTTGCCTTGATCTCCGTGAAAAAGGGGGGAATCCAATGTGTGTTGATTCTTGCCCTATGCGTGCGATTGAATTTGGCCTAATTAGCGAATTACGTAAAAAATATGGCTCAAATGCAGATATCGCAGGGTTACCTAGTTCAAGTATTACCAAACCGAACCTTGTTGTCGGTACAAAAGGATAAGGAGAATTATCATGCATGAATTTCCGTTGGTGATTTTCACCTTATTTATGCAAGCTTCTGTGGGGTGCTTGCTCGTTACATTAGTATGCTATTTTCGTGTGCTTGAAGGCGGAAACAACCTACAAAGTGTCCAGTTTATCAAATTGCCTATTTTAGCCAGTTTTGTTCTGGGTTGTGTTGGGTTGTTGGGCTCATTATTTCACATGGGTAACCCGCTACACATGTTTTATACCATGCTGCATGTGTCTACTTCATGGATGAGCCGTGAAGTGTGGGCAACTGCAATTTATATGGCGCTATTATTTTTCAGTGTCGCGCTGCTATTGCTGAAACAAAAAGCGAATGCGCTGCTACTATTGCTTAGCGCGTTAGCCGGTATCATCTATATGTACGCAATGTCAGCCTTATACGCTAACACCTTGTTTAACCTATGGAATGGCTTATTTACCTACGCCAGTTTTTTTGGTGCGGTATTACTAGTTGGTGGTGTGGTAGCTGCATTACTACTGGTAGGTTCTTTGCGCCGCGATGGTAAAGAAGAGCAATTAAAACGAGTGGTTAAAATTACGCTAGGTATTGGTGTTATTGGGATCTTACTGATGCTGCTGGGCGCATTATCTCTTCTTGGAAACATGGGAGAGCCTATCTATATGGGAATGACACCGCGTGAACTCCCAGATGGTTTAGTGAATTTAAGCATTGTTAGGGTCATACTTGTTGCATTGGGTATCGTATTTGTGGGCCGTTTACTGTGCTCAAAAAAGGGGCACGCTGTGAATGCAACATTCGTCATGTCACTGGCAACACTCTGTATTTTTGTTGGTGAAGGCGTTGGCCGAGTGGTGTTTTTCTCTCTAGGCGGTTAATTCCTTTAGAGACAAAATGATATTTGCCTCTAATTATATAATGTTTACCAATAATGTGAACCGAGGGATCTCCCTCGGTTTTTTAGTTCTCTACACTCTCAATAAATCAATAACCCTTTATATAATAAGGGATTAAACCAGTATAATTTCAAAATAAATAGTAAATTAAGTTGATTGTTTGTAATGATTATAATTATCATTATCTCTCTTAATCTCTTTTATTGCTTATTTCTTATGAATTTAAAAACTAGCAAGCTACTCATTCCATTAGCAATTTCAGCGGCATTAGCGCCTTATCATGTATTTGCTGTTGATAATTCAAAAAATGATCAGATTACAGTTACAGGCAACTGGCTTGAAAATACTGAAGATGGTGAGGTGGTATTTAATCACCCAGGTGCGCGAACAGTAAAAAACCAACAACAAATCAAAGAATCAGGCAGTGAAACCATTGCGGATGCATTGAAAGGGATACCCGGTGTACAGGTACGAGAAAGTAACGGGACTGGTGGGAGTGATGTTTCCTTGAATGTTGGGGTTCGTGGGTTAACCTCACGCCTTTCACCTCGCTCAACGATTTTACTCGATGGTATGCCACTAGCGGCAGCGCCTTATGGCCAACCTCAGCTGTCGATGTCGCCATTATCACTAGGTAGTATTGAATCTATTGATGTTATCCGCGGAGGAGCTTCCGTACGTTATGGGCCACAAAATGTGGGGGGCGTAATTAACTTTGTGACAAAGCCTATCCCGAAAGACTTTTCTGGTGGTGTCTCGTTACAAACCCAAGGGGCTAAAACCGGAGGGCTAAAAACGCTAGTCGATGCGTCCGTGGGGGGCTCAAAAGCCGATGATTCAGCGGGAGCGATACTGCTGTATTCAGGGTTACATGGGCAAGGCTACCGTAAAAGCAATGATAATACAGATATTGATGACCTGATTTTAAAAACACGTTATGCCATAACCGATAACGACGAGTTACTGGCGAATTTTCATTATTATCATGCAATGTCAGGTATGCCTGGGGGGCTAACTCAAGCGCAATATAATGCTGACCCATTCCAATCAACGCGGCCTTATGACCGTTTTGAAGGGGATCGCCAAGATATGTCATTGAAATATAAACATGAAGAAGATGATAAACAATTTGAGTTAATGACATGGTTTAGTAAAAGTTATCGGGGTAGTTACATAGAAAGTGACCATAAAGATAAAGCGAATGAAAGACGGCTAGTTTCTTACCCTCGTCACTATACCGCGTATGCAATTGAACCGAGTTATTCACAATTATTCCGTTTTAATGATATTTCGCATGAAGTAACAGTGGGATACCGCTATTTAAATGAAACCGCAGACGAGAAAGCTTACCGCTCAAATTGGTACCAAGCTGGCACTCAAAGTTCGCGGCCGAGTACTAATGATTATTACCAACACACATCGGGTGGAACAGAAGCCCATGCTATTTACCTTGATGACACCATTGATGTTGGTAACTGGACTGTGATCCCAGGGCTCCGCTATGAGAACATTAATATTCATTTAAATGACAGTTTTAAAAACCAAAACAGAAGTAAGCGATATAGCGAACCGCTTCCTGCGCTGGCGGTGATCTACCATATTGATGATGAATGGAAACTATTTGCCAATGCCAGTACGTCATTTGGCAGTTTGCAGTATTTTCAGTTGAACACTAAAGGGGTAGGGAATTCACCCGCAAATGGGTTAAGTGCAGAAAAAGCACATAACTATGAAGTGGGGACTAAATACGATAATACTGCGCTATCTCTTGAAGCGACATTATTCTATATCGATTTCGATGACCAATTACTTTACGTTGAGAATACAACGGGTTGGACAAATTTGGGCGCCACAACTCATCAAGGAGTGGAATTGGCGGCAAAATATAACTTGTCTGAGCTGAGCGATAAATTGGATGGTGTTAGCGTGTACAGTACTTATACCTACACTAAAGCGGTAAGTAAAAAAGGTGATTTCGCTCATAAGGATTTACCGTTTTATTCACGGCAAGTCTTTACCGCAGGTAGCCGTTATGAAACGGGTAATTGGGTATGGAACTTGAATACTTATGCGCAATCTACCCAAGAATCGCCTGGAACATCAAGCCATTATGTAACAAAACCAAGTGCTGATGGCCGATACGGAACAATCCCCGGATATATGGTGTGGGACGCACGAGGCGAGTACCATTTTGGTAAAAGTTTGTCTGATTTAACGCTATCAGCTGGTATTAAAAATCTTTTTGATCAAACCTATTTTACACGTTCTACGGATAATAATTATGGTATCTATGTGGGGCAGCCAAGAACTTACTATGTTCAAGCATCTGTAAAATTTTAATAAAAACAAGGTATAAGAATAATGATGAGAAAACTTATCAATACATTTGTACTGATTCTTAGTGCTGTTAGCCTACTATTTTCAACTAATAGCCTAGCGGCATCTATTACTGTGACGGATATTGCGGGTAGGGATGTGACGGTTAATGCCCCTGTATCTCGAGTGATGCTGGCGGACAGCCGAGTTTTAGTTGCGTTGAATATATTACATCCGCAAGACCCATTAAAAGGGATTATTGCTTGGGATGATGCGTTAATTAAAAAAGCGCCTGATTTGAGTGTTGCGTACAGCAAAAAATTTCCACAACTCAGTCAAATACCTGTTTTTCCCAACCCTTATACGACAGATTTTAGTGTTGAAAAAGCCTTAGTTGCCCAGCCTGATTTGTTAATTTTTGATATTGGTTTAAAAAGTAAGCTTGCTGAAAGTGGCACCTTATCGTTATTGGAAAAAAGTGGTTTACCCGTTGTTTTTATCGACTTTAGGCAATACCCATTGAAAAATACTATGCCGAGTATGACATTACTTGGCCAAGTATTTGGTGAGGAACAACAAGCACAAGCATTTAATCAGTTTTATCAACAAAAGTTAGACTTAATCCGTTCAAGAGTGGCTAAACTTAGCAAAGAGCAGCGCCCAAGCGTATTTATTGAACGAGCAGCTGGTATCCAAGGGGAAGATTATTGCTGCAAAACGTTCGGCAATGGTAATTTTGGCGAATTTGTTGAAACTGCAGGCGGAAATAACCTTGGTTCCCAATGGTTCAGTATTGGAATGGGTGGGGAAATCAGTGAAGAACAATTGATTCACAGCAACCCTGATTATTACTTGATGACTGCAGCTGATTGGGATAGCACCCGTAAAGGTAGTGCTTCTGTGCCGTTAGGTTATACAGGGGATAAACAAAAGTCCTTGGCCCGATTGAATAAGCTAATGGAACGCCCTAAATTTCGTTCATTATCTGCTTATAAAAATAAGCAGGTATTGGCGTTATACCAGCAATATTATGATACGCCATTTAACATTATTGCGGTGGAAGCGATTGCAAAATTTATCCACCCAGAGTTGTTTGCAGACCTTGACCCACAGGCAGATAGCGATTATTTACACCAGACTTTTACTGCCCTAGAGGGGGATGGTGTATTTTGGGTTCAAGCGGAATAAATTTCTTCTTATATAGCCCGCTTTAGTGGTGTTGGCAGTTAAAGCGGGCAACGGGCATATAGTTTGTGGGTTAATTATATTTTTTTTAGGTTTCGTTGAGCACAGGAAAAATGATTTTTGACGGGTATTCGCTAGAAATATGTAGGCTATTACAAGCTATTTTCCACGTTCTATCACCCGCGATAGTTTTACCTGTATTTGTATTGAAGTCATATTTAGGGAAATTGCTACTAGAAATATCTAATCGGATACGATGTCCTTTTGCGAAACGGTTTGCACAGGCAAAGGGCTTAATTTTTACTTCGACAATTTCATTTGGGGTTAATAATTCCTTCTGTTCATAACCATGCCGAAAACGACAACGAATGATGCCATCAGTAATATTCATGGCATAGCCTTGAGGATAATCGGCACTGGGAGGGTAAACATCAATAAGTTTTGCGGTGAAATCTGTATCTAATGCATCACTGCTTATCCAAAGCGACACTTCAATTTCACCTACTAAACAGATATCTGCTTGTAATTCTTCGGTTTCGAATACTAATACATCACTGCGGGCAGAAAGGGGTAAGTTATTTTGCTTACTACCAAAAAACTTTGGTAATTCACGTTGATTAAAAGCCCCACCCCAAAATATAGGTTGACCTGAAGTTAAAGCACCGCCAATGGTAGGCACTGGATGCCTAGGGTCATAACAATAGGATATTGTGGCTGTTTTAGCGTAGGGCTGATGATGTAATTTGTTATTTGGCCACAGATAATACATGGTTTTTTCAGTATTTGGCAAAGGCCATTGATGGTGGCTAAGCCATTCTCCCCCATGTTCTATACGCCCTTGTTGGTTGCGTTTACCACTTCCACCACCCATCATGAATATTGTTACTTCTTCATGATGTTTTTTTGCATTTTCACCTTTTAAGTGAGTTTCAAACCAGTTTAAACGGCAAGATAACCAACTTTCACTAACATTGTGATCAAATGCTGCGATATCTCCGAACTCTGCGTCACCACTGTGCGTGATATTACGGTCGCCATGTAGCCAAGGCCCCATAATTAACTTTTGCGGTGATTGTTTTTTGGTAGCAAATGCATAGTAGTTATCTAATGTTGAACTGACATAGGCATCGTACCAGCTAGACATAAATAACACTGGGATATCGGGTATTTGGTCATAATAGCCTTCGGCATAAATACCTATTTTTTTCCAATAATCGGAAAAACACTCTTCTTCCCATTGTTCAAATAAATATGATTCATATTCAGGAACATGTTTGAGCAATGTTTGCCCTTGATACCATGGCATTGTCGTAAACCATTCATGGATATTTTCTTGTTCGAGTGCGGCTAAAATATCGGGAGACTGCTGAGCTAGCGGGCTTAGTTTAGCTTGTTTAAATGCCCAAGTGGCTTGTTTAAGTTCAAAAGCGCCCCCTTGACGTATCCCACATTGGTAGGCGTTGGCAAAACCGCCAGAATCCAGCACCATCGTCTGTAAACCTGGTGGATTTAAACACGCCATTGCTAATTGTGTATGAGCGGCATAAGAGAGACCCATTGAGCCTATTTTGCCATTACACCAGGGTTGTTCCATAATCCATTGTAATGTATCAAAACCATCTTCAGCTTCATTAATATATTTTGTGAACTTTCCTTCGGACTCATAGCGCCCGCGGCAATCCTGATACACAACAATAAAACCATGTTTACTGAAGTATTTTGCCATTTCTTGGCGTGTTATTTGCTGGCCAGATACCGTTTTTTCCGAACGAGAAGGTGCGGTTTTATCATAGGGTGTTCGCTCTATAATCACGGGAAAAGATGCAGTTGATTGAGTTAGTGGAAAGTAAACATCTGTTGATAGCATTATTCCATCACGCATTTCTATTCGGTAATTCTTCATATCCATCTTACTAATACCCTATGGTAACGGCGACGCTCAGTAAACCAATGCTGACTGCCATAAAAATGATAAAAAGCGGTAAAATGTATTTTGCCCAGGTGGTCCAACTGACACCGGCTGTAGCTAAAAAAATCAATAACCCACTCGATGTTGGTGTGATCATATTGGTTAGCCCATTACCCATTAAAAATGCAAAAACCGTTGTTTGGGGGGAAACACCAGAAATTTCACCAACGGGGCCTAGGATTGGCATTGTGACAGCGGCTTGCCCAGAAGTAGAGGGAATGGCAATGTCTAATAATAGTTGGGAGATAAACATGCTATATGATGAAACATAAGGTCCGTGATCACCGACAAGCCCAACTAATTGATGAATTATGGTATCGAGAATTTTACCTTGAGAAAGAATAATTTCGACAGCAGTCGCCAACCCAATTAACACCCCTGCGATGAGGACTTTTTTCATTCCACTGACAAATGCGTTAGCGGCGGCACTTGCGGTCAAACCACTACAAAAAGTTAAAATGACACTTAAGAATAAATAGTAGGCAGATAAATCATTATTTTTCCAATGCCAACGATTAGAGGCATAGACTAAAAATGCAACACCGATGGCTAAGATAATTAACATAAGTTTATGGCGATAGGTTAATGGTGTGGTTTGATTATGTTCTTCAGCCACATAGTTTGTGAGTGTCGTTTTACGAATGCTATAGAAAACGAATAAAATACCGAGTGTAATAAAAATAAGGTACGCCGCAATTCGCATACTTAAACCACTAAAAACGGGTAAACCAACAAGCGGTTGTGCGATAGAAAGTGCATACGGGTTGGTGATAGAGGCGAGGTATCCGACCTTAACCGCAATGGCTACAATGGCAAGCCCAATAAGTTCATTCAATCCAACGCGTTTCACTAAGGCAATAACCATGGGAATAACCAAAAGATACTCTTTGGCTAACCCCATAAAGGTACTTCCCATGGAAAATACAATCATTAAGAAAGGAATTAACAGGTAGATATTGCCTCGGGTAACATGGAGCAACCGCTCTAGCCCTGACTCTATTGCCCCTGTTTTATTGAGAATACCAAACATTCCTCCGATAAATAACACCATGTATATAAGTGGTGATTGTTTAACAATTCCTTCAGGGATCGCTTTAAACAGTTGAGGCAAACTGACAGGAGCGGCAGTACCTTCCTCCGATTTCTCAGTGCCTAATAATTGCGCTAACTTGATGTCTTTAGTGATAGTTTGGTAAGAGCCCGGAATGACTTTCTTACCATCGCGCTCATATTGGCCTGAATTAACAAAATAAGTCATTAAAAAAGCAATGATAACAATAGTTAACATTACTAAAACCGGGTTCATTTGCCAGCTAGGTGGTGAAGATGGGGCTTGTATTGTGCTGTTTGTTGGTTGCATGGCGTTGTCTCTTTTATTGTAATTAATTATGAGTCGTAACCGAGCTGCCTCGATATACGTAAAGCAGACAGAAGCAGTTGTTCAGTCATTTCTTGTTCTTTTTCATCAGAAAAACGGCTTAGAGGTAAGCTAATGCTCAGTGAAGCAATACATTCCCCATGTTGTGAAAAGATAGGCGCGGCAATCGCACCAATACCTGCGGTTAGTTCACCTCGGGTAATTGCAAAACCTTGTGAGCGTATGGTTACAATAGATTTTTCAATAGAGGGGTTCTTTTCAATAAAATGTGCTTGAACATCTTTAGGTGAGTAAGCCAATAGCACTCTGCCTGAAGCTCCTGAACCTAACGG
Organism: Providencia sp. PROV076; assembly: GCF_028483405.1. Taxonomy (NCBI): domain Bacteria; kingdom Pseudomonadati; phylum Pseudomonadota; class Gammaproteobacteria; order Enterobacterales; family Morganellaceae; genus Providencia; species Providencia sp. PROV076. The sequence continues at coordinate 163,678 of NZ_JAMPRR010000005.1, forward strand.
CCGGCGATTTCCAGCTTCACTGCGCACTTGAAGTGATTGCCCTGATGGCTTATGAAGAACTTGTAAAATCTCATCGTTGTCACGTATACGCATTTGAATGTTTTCATCAAAACGTTGACGTAGTTGCTCTGCTTCAACTTCTGCAACTTGGATATAGTTAATTTGCTGGCGAGCGCAATTCCCCAAGCTTAATAATTGATGGCCTAAATGATAAGTAACCGGATTTTCGTTTTTTTGTACGAAATGGCGATTTTCTAGTGTGCATAATAAGCGGTATACCTTGGATTTATTCATGCCAGATAAGCGTGCAAGTTCACTTAACCCAAGATTGTTTTTTTCACCTAATAGCATCAATAACTGTAAAGCATCATCAACGGCAGTGACAATATTCTCTTTCATATCAACCTCGATTGGTTTATACAGCAAACCATTGGTTTATTTAATAAAATTAGCATGGAGAATAATAAAAAATGATTCAAGAGAGTTGTTAATAAATTGTGATGTGAGTTAGGGTTTTAAAAAGGTATTTTTCAGTTATAAAAATAAAAGTAAAATATTATCAATATAAAACAATTGGTTATGGAAGTTTTAAAATAAGAGCATTTTGATGACAACGTGAATAGAAATGATTGTAAATGGGTGACTAATTGTCATTCATAGCGGTTATTTGGTTTACCTGATGAAATTGATAAGTACGCCAGCAATAATGAAAAGAACCTCCAGCGAAAAAATGCGTCATTTTTATTAAATTTTTAAGGGCAAAATTCGGAAATGGCAGTGGTTATCAAAAAAGCAACGAAGGTATTTCTTTAATAATGAGCCTTATGGCAGAATGAAATTCACTTTTCTTAACGGATAACAGAGATGAAACTAGCGCTGGTCGGTTCCGGGAAAATAATTATGTCGGCTCTCGATGCCTTAATACAGGTGCAGGGGATAGAGCTAGTCGCACTGTGTGTTCGGGCGGAAAGTATTGAAAAGGGACAGGCTATTTGCCAACAATTTGGTATAGCAAAGTTGTATACTGACTACCAAAAATTGTTACAAGACCCTGATGTTGAGGTGATATACATAGGTTTGCCAAACCATTTGCATTATCAGTATACCTTCGATGCATTAATGGCTGACAAACATGTGGTATGCGAAAAACCGTTTACACCAAATTGGCAACAGTTGCAGGTGTTAATTTCCATTTCACAGACTAGAGGGCTTTTTTTGTTTGAAGCCATTACCTCTATTCATACCCCTGAATTTCACTTTATCAGACAACATATTGGTAAAATCGGTGAAATCAAAGTGATTCACGGTAATTATTCCCAATATTCAAGTCGATATAATGATTACTTGCAAGGCCGAGTTCATGCTGCATTTGACCCACTGCAAGCCGGCGGTGCACTCTATGACATTAATCTTTATAACATTTATTTATTATCTGCCTTGATGGGAGCACCCGATAATAGCCACTATATTTGTAATAAAGGGTTTAATGGAATTGATACATCAGGGGTATTAACGGCCCATTTTGGGCGTTCAGTTGCATCGTGTGTGGGGGCGAAAGATTCGGCGAGCCCCGGTTACTTTATTATTCAAGGTACCAAAGGGTATATATGTATCAAGGGAGCCCCAAGCCTTTGTCAGTCAGTTGAGGTTTGTATTGGCGGGGAGATATCCAGCGTATCTCGGGATGCAGCTATCAACCATATGGTCTATGAGTTTGCATTTTTTCGTGAGCAAATTGCCACTAAAAACTATGCTAAATGTAATGAATTACTTGAATTAGCATTAATTGTCTCAAAAATATTGCATCAATCACGAGACGATGTGGGGCTGGTATTTGGATCATAAAGACATTGGCAGCGCGATGGCTGCCATAATCTGTCAATTTAAAATGAATATAAAGATGCGACTGATTTTCCAAGTTTTTCAGCAAGCTCTGATGCCGCATATCTATCCATGACCACTTCAATATAGGCCGCATGCTTTGATAGTTCGGCCTGTTTAATTGCATTGTCTAATTCATCGCAATGGGTAACACGCTGACAATACCAATCTTTGCAGCCTAGTGCTGCAGGGAGTTGGGCATAATTCCATTGGGGTAAGTCGTTATAATAGGCTTCAGGGTTTTTACACAAAAGTCGCTCAATTAAATAGCCATCATTATTCAGGACAAAAATAATGGGTTTTAAGCCAAAGCGGGCAAACTGGCTAATCTCTTGGGCAGTGAGTTGGTGAGAACCTTCTCCAGTCACTAAAATAACTCGCTTCTGTGGCTCTGCAATTGCTGCACCAAAGGCCGCGGGGGTGGCCCAGCCGATAGAACCCCACAATGTTTGGTTATGAAATTGTGCATTTTCAGGTAATAAAGCAAAACCTAACCCCATGGAGGCAGTCCCAGTCTCTGCAACAATAATATCGTCCTGACGGAACATTTTTTCTAGGCGAGGGTACAAATATGAGGCGGTAATTTGGCCATTTTCACCTTGCTGAGGGGATCCTAATCCTTGAGCTTTGAGCCCAACATGGTTAAGTGAGGGCGCAAATTCTTTTAATTTATCTAACACATCTTTCATCAATACATTCGGGTAGATAGCGGAACCCACTTTCACATGGTCAGAAAGAATGTTAATACAGCTTTCAGGGTTAATATTTGCGGTGAAGCTGCCGGAGTTGAAGTCTGTTAATACCGCGCCAATACCCATGACACAGTCACAGCTTTCGACGTACTCCCTAACCTCTGGATTCATCAGTTTGCCGTTATAAATCCCCATATATTGAGAGTTAGATTCGCTTACTACCCCTTTATCCATAAACATAGTGGCGTAAGGTAGGCCCGTTTTTTCAATAATCGCTTGAACATCAGCGGCTAAGCCGAAGCGTGCGGTTAAAATCCCAGGAATAATACAGGCTTTTGTACTCGATGTGAGCTTTTCGACAATAGCTGTAACGGCAGCTGATAATGACTCGCTATGACTTTTAATTATAGTGATAGTTTCAGGTGTTTTGTCTGTTTTAATTGGCATGATAGCGTAGTCAGAAGGGAAACCTAAATAAACCGGTCGAGATCCTTGTAAAGCGGTCGTAATTAAACGTTCTGTTTCGGCAATACAGTTTTCAGGCGTTAAAATAGCGTGAGCACAGCTTAAATGTTGGCTCATTTGATAAAACACATCAAAGTCACCATTTCCTAGGGTGTGGTGAACTAAACGGTGGTTTTTTTGAACTCCACTTGCTGGCATGCCAACAAGATGAAAAAGGGGAAGATGCTCGGCATAAGCGCCGGCAATACCATTTAAAGCACTGAGTTCGCCGACACCAAAAGTCGTTGATAATGCTGCTGCACCTTTCACGCGGGCATAGCCATCCGCAGCATATGAGGCATTGAGTTCATTGCAGTTGCCAATCCAGCGCATATTTTCACTTTCACATACGGCATCTTCAATCGGGAATGCGTAGTCACCAGCAACACCAAAAATATCGTGAATACCGATTTGGTAAAGTCTATCTAATACGTATTCGATAACAGTCTTGTTTATCATGCTGATCTCCAATAATTGCATAGCCAATAATTCTAAGTTGAATTATTTTTATCGTTTATTATGCTTTAAAGGAAATCACTTAAACTCATTCTATCTATAACTAAAAATTATAGGGGGCGAAATGGACATTCGTTCATTACGTTATTTTGTTGAAGTTGTGCAGCTCAATGGTTTTAGCCGTGCGGCAGAAAGTTTATTTGTTACGCAACCAGCGATTAGCCGCAGTATTAAAAAACTAGAAGATGAGCTTGGCTATACGTTACTGACTAGGGAAGTCGATGGCGTTAAGTTAACAGAGGAGGGGGATATTTTATTGGCTCATGCGAAGCAAATCCTTTCTCAATTTGGGAATATGAAAAAAGCGTTACTGGAAAGGTCTGGTCCTATATCTGGGGTGCTACCCGTGGGGTTACCACCCGTGATAGCATCGACCTATTTTGCTGATATTATTATGGCTTTTAGCCAACGTTATCCACAGGTGGAACTGAAAATTCTTGAATTGGGTACGCGAAAAATGCGTGAGGCAATGTTAAATGGCGACGTTGAAACTGCCGCTGTGATGTTACCTTTTGCAGATGAGCGCTTTGAAGTACACCCTTTTTCAACGGACCGATTAATGCTCTTGGTTAGTAACCAACATCCACTATCAATACGTGAATTTGTTAAATTTAGTGAAATAGTCGATGAGCCTTTTATTTTCTTTTCTGATGATTTTCTAATTAATGAACTTGTTGTCAGTGCTTGTGGTATTTATGGTAAAAAACCCACTATTTCTGGGCGCAGTAGCCATTTAGATTTGGTGACCGCTATGGTAAGAGCTGGGGTAGGGATAACGCTACTTCCAGATAGTATGTGGAAAAACACCAGCTCAGTGGGGTTGTCCGTTATTCCCGTTATTGAGCCAATACTGGCTTACGACATTGCTTTAGCGACAGTAAAAAATCACCACCAAAGCCGTCGTGCACAAGCATGGCATGATTTGGCTTTGGATATGTTAAGAATAAGGGAAGTATGAGTGAGGCTTGCATAAAATTTGATACCAATCAGGTATTTTCTTATGAAGCCTTCACTTTTTGTCAGTCATTACGGATAAAATAGAATAAGCCCAAACACAGCAAAGGTGGCAAGGTGCATCCAGCCTTGGATGGGGGATGTTCTCTGGCCATTAAATGAAAGCATAGTCAGTAACATGGTGATTGCGAATAAAACAATTTCTGCGCTAGAAACCCCCATGATGACTTGTTTACCAGTAATAATGCCGATAATTAATACTGCTGGCACAGTCAAACCCACCGTTGAGACAAATGCACCTTGGCAAAGGTTTATCGCTCGTTGCATTTCATTATTCATTGCCGCTTTTACAGCTGTGATCGATTCAGGCGTAAATACGATAATCGCGATCAGGACACCACCGACTGCTGCTGGTGCTCCTAAAGCCTCAATTCCGTAATCAGTTACGATAGCTAAGTAATGCGCAAGTAACACTATAGGGAGTATCAGCCCAATTAATACACAAGAGCGAATGATAATGGCTTTTTTGTTTGACTCAGAGTGGTTATCTTTATTTTCGACATTATTGTCTGCTAAAACATGGTTAGTTGAAACGAATTGTTCTGGGACATTCATCAGCCCTTTAGGAGGCTGAATAAAAAACCGGCGATGGCCTCGCATTTGCATCCACAAAAAAGCCCCATAGATGAGTATAGTAATACCCGAAATACCAATGGCTTGCGTATAGGAGTACTCCCCTTGGCTAGAGGTGTAATTTGGTAGTATTAACGCTAAACCTGTCAGTAATACGATCATTGAAAGATAACTGTTCGCACCTTGCGTATTATATTCTTGTTCACCATTTCTAGCTGAACCTGCGAGTAAGCAGATACCTACGACGAGGTTCATGATAATCATCATCACTGCGAATATTGAATCACGCCCAATGGTTGGAAAATCACCAGGTCCTAGTAGGACTGAAGCAATAAGAATTACTTCAATTAAGACAATCGATAAAGTCAGGATCAGTGTTCCGTATGGTTCACCCAATTGTTCAGCAAGATGGTCAGCTTCTTTAACGACACCGAAGGAAGCGGTTAGTATTGTAATGAACAACAGTAGAAAAACCCAAGTTGCACTAAATGCTGAAAGGCTGTCATTAAGTAATGTTTCGCCACTTAAGATAAAGAAAATGACGACTAACCAAGAGCCAATTAACCGAGCCCAAGTCGTTAATGGGATGAGCGGACTATTGAAACGGAAGTGCCCCATAATATTTTTCCTTAAGAAGAAAGGGCCGTCCCTGTTGCTGATACGTACTTGAGGTCGTCCTCAAGCCGATAGAATGTAAATTAACGGTTACTATAGCACTCATCGATTATCTTGCAACCCTTGCTTGCTCAATGATAAACATTCATTTATTAATGAAATGCGGGTAGGGTCTAAGTGTTGATTTGGATTTAAACTTTTCTTTAATAAACAAAGATTATTAAAGTTCAAAAATAATTACATAAGAAATTATTTTTGATTTAAATCACATATACAAAATATTATTCATACATTAATAAATTAAAGGCGCTATTGTTAAATAAATGAAAATGAATTGTTTGTTTTATTTGGCGGGGTGACAAATGAGCGCAGTAAAATATGACTATATTATTGTCGGTGCAGGTTCTGCTGGTTGTGTTCTGGCTGCTCGGTTGATCCAAGAGACGCAATCTAGAGTATTACTTATCGAAGCGGGTGGTAGCGATAACCATTTGTTTATTCGTATGCCAGCAGGTGTAGCGAAAATTATCGCCCAAAAAAGCTGGCCTTATGAAACTGAGCCAGAGCCTCACGCTAATAACCGTAAAATGCAAATTGCTCAAGGCAAAGTGCTGGGGGGAAGCAGCTCTGTCAACGGAATGATCTATATTCGAGGCCAAAAACAAGATTATGATAATTGGGCTCTAAATTACGGATGTGAAGGTTGGGGATACTCGGATGTATTGCCATGGTTTAAAAAAGCAGAGAATAATGAAAGCTTAACAGGGGAATACCATGGGACAGAAGGCCCACTTCCGGTTAGTGAAAACAGATATCGGCACCCATTATCAATGGCATTTATTCGTGCAGCACAAGAGCATGGCCTTCCTTATGTCAATGACCTTAACGGAGAAAGCCAGCAAGGAACAAGCTTTTACCAAACCACAACGCATAATGGAGAAAGAGCCAGTACGTCGAAAACCTATTTAAAATCAGTGGAAAAGAGTGACAAATTGACATTAAAGCTTGGCACTCAAGTGAACCGTATAATCATTCGTGATGGCCGCGCGATTGGTGTTGCCTATCAAGGGAAAAATGGCCATGAAGTTGAGGCATTCGCCAGTTGCGAAGTATTGGTCTGTTCTGGTGCGATGGGCTCTGCAAAATTATTGATGCTATCAGGGATCGGACCTGAAGAGCACTTGTCTTCGTTGGGGATCCATACTCATGTGAATCTACCTGTTGGCAAAAATTTTCATGACCACCTGCATATGTCAATTAACGTCACGACTAAGCAGCCAATAAGTTTATTCGGTGCGGACCAAGGCTTAAATGCGATTAAACATGGGGTAGAGTGGATGGCATTTCGCAGCGGATTACTCGCATCTAATGTTCTAGAAGGTGCTGCATTTAAAGATAGCTGCAATCAAGGTCGTCCTGATGTACAAATTCACTTTTTACCTATTTTAGATAGTTGGGATGATGTTCCTGGTGAGCCACTGCCCGCTACCCACGGTTTTTCTTTAAAGGTCGGGTATTTACAACCTAAGTCTCGTGGTGAAATTTTATTACGCAGCACAGACCCACAAGCACCGCTAAAAATTCACGCTAATTACCTTGCATCACCAGAAGACATGGAAGGCTGCAAGCGTGCAGTTAAATTTGGTCTGGAAGTATTGGATTCCGCTTCATTACAAGCAGTAAGCAAAGAGGTTTTAATGCCGCCCGCTTCTGTACGTCATGATGAAGCTCAACTTGAAGAGTTTGTCCGAAATTTTTGTAAAACGGTTTACCATCCTGTGGGAACTTGCCGTATGGGAACGGATACCACAACGTCAGTGACTGACTTACGGCTACGAGTGCATGGTATTGATAATTTACGTGTAGTGGACTGTTCTGTGATGCCTGAAATTCCAAGTGGAAACACCAATGCACCAACGATCATGATTGCAGAACGCGCAGCAGCAATGATTATAGAAGATAGGAACGCAAATTAGCCTTGTGATGGGGCAACATAGGAAAAACAGCATAAAACCAAGGCAACCGCCTGAACTTTATGCTGTTTCAATACACTTATGGTACTTAGAGCGAACTAATGTTAGGTTATGTGTTATACAGTAAACCATTATTTTTATTTTATTGATTTATAATATCTTTATATTTAATGATTTATTTTGTATTCAAGGGTATGTACATTTAATTAAATCTATCAAATAAAGCAGCATTTTTTTGTTAAAATTAAATAAACTATTACTGATATTCAACTTTTAATATTCCAGTAGCCTTAAATAAGCCTAGTTCAATTTCTTTTCCTTCATGAAATACGGGTGTCGCAGTTAATACTGGCTGTGTTTGATAAGTGAAATTACGGTATTCATTAGGTAATAAAAGTGTATTATCTGCTTGAATTTTTAGACCTAAATTAGGGTTGGATGTTTCAACTAAATCAGTATTAAAGCCAGCACTAGAGCTTTCAAGCTTTAATTTAAGATTTGGATTACTGGATGATTTATTTCCGCAATCCAAATGATAGTCAATATTTTTTGTATAGCGTTCACTGGTAAACTTATTTAGATTTATTTCACCAAATGAGACCTCAATAGGTTGCCCAGGGCCATTTTCACCATATACATCACAAGTGCTTTCAATAACATCTACCTTAATTGTTAATGTATAGGTTTCTGCAATACAAAATCCACTAAAAAAAATAATTAGTGTGTTCGTGAGTATTGCAAATAGTAAAAGTAATCTTTCTTTTATTATTTGAATTAAGAATATCATAATTATTTATACTCCAATAAATAAATTAAGTAATTTAAATTTATTTTTATTAATTAATTACAACAGATAAAATAGCATTTCCAACCCTCGAACCTGGTTCAGGATTTCCCAATGCAGATAGAGTTGAGCTAATGGAGAATGGTAAGTTAGTATTTTTTTTAATCTCGGTTTGAACTAAATTATTTGACATGCACTTTCCTGAGACACATACATCTAATTGGCTTTCTACACCATGTAATAAATCAATTTTATTTTCAGGTAAAAATTGGAATGTGGCGCTCATATCGCCAGTGCATGATATACTTCCGTCAATTTTTGCAATATTTCCATTTATATTATTTGAATTGACATTACCATGAGATATAGTTAATGGCATAGATACATTGCAAGAAGGCAATACAGGGATTTCAGGGACATTAACTGAACAGGTTGTTCCTACAGTTTTGTCATTCACAATTATTTGTAAACAGGTATCTGCATAACCTGTTACAGATGCTGAATAATCGAAGAAATTGATATATCTAACATTAAACTGCCCAAATTTCACGCCAAAATCAGGTAGCACCTCACTACAGTGCTTAGGTGTGTTTCGTGTGACTGAATAGTATTTAACTACACCTAGATTATATATACTACTAAACCCAGATAGTAGAGTAATATCTGGTGTTGCCATAGATTGTATAGAGCCTGTCGATGAGCGACCAGTTGCAATAACTGTGATATTACACTCAGTATTTGTGCTGTTTTTGGTCTCATCTGGAATATACAAAAAATAAGGGCCTAACGTTTTTGGTATAACATTGTATGCATCACTAATTAGTGGATGCTTTATACTTGTTGTATATATACTGTTAGGATTTAATGGGCTTGCATTAGCTTTACTATTAATTATGAATAGTAAAGTTAGCATTAATATTTTTATAAGATAAATGTTTTTATTTTTTAGCATTACGCTATTACCTATCAATTTTTATAAATTATTATTGCGATGCTATGACGTTAATCATATAGCATTTCAAAAGCAATTAATGCAGAAAAAGCACCTGGTATGAGTGGGCCGGACGTTCTGATAGCTGAGACATAATAAGTTAAGTTATTTTGGCCTGATGCAATTAACGTTGGGTTACTTTCTTTACCTATTGGTAATATTTTCCCTGCTGAATTTGCTACTTGCAACCCAAAGCCGTATGCTCCATTGACTCGAATAATACTCGAATATTCAGGTTCACTTACTGCTAAAAATTTAACTTTGACCGCAGGCTGTGTGCTACTCCATACCGTTTTTCCAGTTTGGAAATTTTGAAGCTCACTTTGAACTTGCAGGCAATTTAACAACTCAATTTGGAATGGAATAGGCTGCATCACTTGCTCAGAAGAATTTAAATCACTGAATGATATATTTCCTAGTGAGATTGATTGGTTAGTAGATTTCATGGCTAATTCGCATGGATTTTCAGTTAAAGAACCTGAAACATGAATGACTCCATGCTGTCCATCAACCTCCCAACCATCTGTAGGCCTAAACAGATTATTATTGCCAGCAGTTGCTGGCAATACTGTGGCTAAGCAAAGTGAAATGACCACATGTTTTGAACGTAGCCAGTGGTATATTCTTAAGCTCATAAATATGTCCTCATTTAGCTTTATATTCCTTTGCTATTTATTTAATGATCTTTTTTAGTAACAGAGCAGATTGTATTTTTACAATCAAAGACTAATTTTGGACGACCACCATAGTCATTAATATAAGTAATTACGGGGGTGTTACCTAGTTGCTCATTTGTCATTCCAATATTGATTTCACTAAAGGGTGCAATCATAATTGGAGTAAATTCTTTTGCATCTGTATTTTCATGAGCCCCTGCATTAATTATTGTGATATAATAAGGTGTTGGGTTTTTAACAAAAACAACACTTCCTTTTCTCTCAAGCTGCATTTTTTCTTGCCATGGTGCACTGTTTTGCTGTGGTGCAATTGCTTCTGGGCGGTAAAATAATTTTATTTTTGTTTGTAATGCAATCTGTAAAGTATTTGGTTTATCACTCTTCGGTGGGATCTCTCGCATATTAAAATAGAATAATGATTCTCTATCCTGAGGTAAATTTTTTATATCAGGTAAAGCTTCAATTTTCATTTGGCTAGATTTCCCTGGTTCTAATCGTTGAACCGGTGGTAATACAATCAATGGTGATGTTATTTTTTTACTTTCTTCATTTTCAATCCAACCTTGAGCAAGATAAGGAAGTTGCTTATTATTATTGTTAATATTTAAAGAGATTGACTTGTTCTCTCCATCAAAGATAACTCTTGTTCTATCTAATGATACTGCAGCCTCTGAAAAACCACTTAGGGCTAATGACCCTAAAAAAACATTTGTTAATATTTTTTTGATATTCACTTGGTTATTACCTTTATACATTAATTTCATCTATTTAAATTAAATAATTATTTGTTTGTTTTTTTTACTACCTAGTTACAAGGAAGTAATAAATTGTCTTGAATTTCTCGATTCATTAATTCAGAAGGAAAAGTTATTTCACATGACATATTTTTACCCCATGTTATATTCATTGTTTCTGAAGGATGAACACCACTAATATAAGTATTACCTAAATCGCCTACAATCCCGACATTTTGTTTTTTATGGTTTGTTACTTGGGCCCCTAATGGTGGATGAGAACCATCAGTAAGTACGATAACAGCCATAACTTTTTGACCTGAAATAACTGAAAATGAGCGATATCCAATGGCACCTTCAGTCAATGTTGCTTGAATAACGGATTGTTGGGCGTCAATGTCATCAGGCAGTTTATTTAAATCAATCTGTGCTTTATTTCGATAGTAACTACTGACATCTGAAATAACTGCTTTCCCAAATCGGTTTGATTCAACAGGAACGCCAATACCGCGAATTGTAATATTTGAAACATTATCAGTATCAACTAATATACGAGCTCCACCAAGATTATTTATTCTATGGGCAACAATACCTTTTCCTGTCAAAGTCAAACCACCAGAAGTGGAAAGACCAAAAGCACTATATTGGTTATTTACATGATTCGCATTTGCTGACCAGCGAGCGCTATCTCCTTGATGTGAAATAAAAGCACTTGCAGTTCCTCCTTTTCGATTTGCGCCCGCACTGACTTGATAATTTGTTCTATCATCCAATCTGTCATAATAAGAAACACGATTGGTCGTATCATAGCGGCTTGTATTCATCGAATAACCGACATTCGCCCCGTTACTTAGTGGGAAAGATAGTGATACATAAGCGCTATCATCTGTCACACCGTTATAAAAACTGCGATTTGCAGATAAACTAATACTCATGTTTTTTATTGGGCCAATATCCATATATTTGGACAGCATTAGACTGTAATAGTCATTATCTTTTTTGTCCCAATACGTCTGATGGTTATAATTTAAATATAATGATAATCCTATATCCTGGAAGTTTTTATTGACTGATATGGTGTATAGCTCTTTACTCCCATAATTACGTAGTCCTGTTTTTTGGGTATTTAAGAATTCACTCATACTCATATAACTTCGTTCTGAAAAACGATAACCAGCGAACTGTATTTGGCTATCGAATTCTTCAAATCGTTTAGAATAGTTTATTCGGTATGAGCTCCCACTTAATGTTCCTTCACCGGGTAAACGGGCAATAGACTGAGTAATATCAAATGAAAGAGCACCGAATGCGAGCAAATCTCGCCCAAATCCCATTGATAACGCATTATAATTTTGGCTATTTAAACTACCGCCAATTAAAGACCAACCATTGCTTATACCCCAAGAAAATTCACCTGTAATGAAATTTTCCCCTTCACTTTGGCGATCAATATTCGTTGGCTGACCTAGTGCAAATTTATATTGAACTTGTCCAGGTCTTGTTAGATATGGCAAGTTTGCAGTATCAACTTGAAATTCTTGAATAGAGCCATCTTGCTCTTTTATGGCAACATTTAGCGTTCCGGTTATAGCATCACTTAAATTTTGGATACGAAAAGGGCCTGGCGCAACTTGAGTTTCATATAATATCCGTCCTTGCTGCATGACTGTCACTGTAGCATTACTTTGTGCTATTCCTGTTATTTCAGGGGCGTATCCACGTAAGTTTGGTGGCATCATGCTTAATTCAGATTGTAAACTGGCACCGATAAATCTAAAACCATCAAAAATATTTGAGGACAAATAGTCTTCACCCAGTACGAGTTTAGCCTTTAATTCAGATAGAGCTCGGTAGGCATAAAAACGATCCCATGTGAAATCAGATTGATCACGTCCTTGGCTTCCTGTTGTATGGTTATAACGACTTTGCCAATCCGCTCGAAACCGCCAAGCACCTAAATTGATACCAGCGACGCCATTACTATTCACTGAAGATGAATTCGCTCCTCCGTTATAGGAATTGGTGGAATTAGCATTTACATTATAATCAATAAGCAAGGCTGATATTCCATTGTCCCAGCGAGAAGGGGGATCCCAGTTTTCTGATGTGTATTCTAGGTATGCTTGAGGAATACTGACATATAAAGATGACGTAGCTAAATCACCGCGCAGTAGTAATCCTGGCAAGCTATCCTCACTAAGGCATTGCCCTTCATGCCACCATGTTAATTTTTTTTGCGACTCTGAAGTAAGCCCTAGCAGCTTAACTATTTCAGGAGATAAACAAGGCTGGCTATCTTCAGGATCATGCTCACCAGAATAATAGGGGATGTTAATATCAGATATTTGTTCATTATTAATTTTTAAAGTGAAATTATAAACCCCGGGCATAATATAACCGGCGCGAGAGAATTGGTTTAAATCAATGTTATTTTTGTCTTCTAAATCTAAAACATCAGTATTGAATTCAATATAATTATTCGCATTGGTCGTTAAAGTCACACAACTGACTGTTAACCCAATAAGAATACTTAACAATTTTAATTTTGGTGTGTAAATAGGTAACGAAGACATAAAAACATTCCTAAAATATAGCAATAATTTATTTATTATTTAGTAATAATCCAGTTTAAAACGGATTGATGTCTGATACTGTCCAGCACGTAACGGTGTGTCATTTGAAACAACTTTTAACTGATAATTCAAAATATATTTCCCAGGTTTTATACTTTTCGGTAATGTTTTTTTTCCTGGGTAAATATATTCTCCATTCGATTCAGTTAATAATAATGCTATCCCTTGTGCAGAACCCGATACCGAAAAAAAATCCCCATTAACAGGCCCATCAAATGAAACTTCAAATGTTTTCCAAAGTTCGCCTGTATAAGATGTTAGCCTGCAACCAATTAATGTAATAAAAAAATCCTGTGCCTGTCCTTGCCCTTCTTGCTGTATTAATGATAGTGGCAATATACCCATATCAATGGATTGTTCATAAGAACCAGTATCAATACTACACGCTGTATCCATAATGCTACCTTGCATTATCAAATCCATTGAATTCTTTGCAAAAGCACATTTAAAAAAGGGTAATAGTAAGAAAAAACACAATGACAAAATAGTTTCTTTTTTCTTTGTTATCATATTATAACCATTAAAATATACACCACGAGATTTATTAATCTCGTGGTGAGATAGCATTTTATAAAAAAATTATTTAATTATATGCTAATGTAAAGTTAGTAACTGCTTGGAATTTTCCTGGTGTTACTGGAATAACTTTGCTTTGTGCATCAACTAGCTGAAGTCCAATTAATGATGCTTGGAATTTTAATGTATTATTTCCTTCAACATAATTTTGTTTTGCGCTAGAGTTAACTTTAATCTGAGTACCTGATGAGTTCATGATCTTCACTGCGGCACCAGTAGCATCACCTGTAATCTGTAAATAGCCTGTATTTTTCCCTGCTTCAGTTCCTTTGAAAGTGACAGCAACTTGATTATCACCTTTCAGGTTACAGCCTTCTAATTTAATCTGGAACGGCTGCGCTGATGATTCACCACCATTATCTAAAGTTACATTAGATACTTGGCCTAATGGAACCTCTTGATTCTCTTCACCGGGAGCAATAGAGCATGGTGAGTCAATAATAGAACCAGAAAATGTTACCGTACCACTCCCTGCATCAACAGCTAAAGCAGATGCACTCATTAAACCAGAAATCATAGTTGCTAAAATAATTTTTTTCATTTTTTCCTCAAACGATAAGTATAGGTATACATATAAATATTTATATGCATCTTTTAAATAAATATATTTAAATGGATTAATAAAAATAAATTGTATCAGAGGCTGATATCTTATTTCTTAAAGAAATTACATCATCCGAAGGGGATTTTTGAACTTCTGCAATAATAAGCTTAATAACTCTTTCAAATGGACAGTCGAGTGCTACGCTTAAATTAAATAACATATCAATACTAATTTTATTTATTCCACGTTCATAACGTGACATTTGTTGCTGTGAAACATTCACTTTCTTGGCTAGGTCACAAGCTGTAATACCATTCTCTTTGCGTATTTTTCTTATAACTAATCCACAGTAAATAGAAAATAGATTATCTTGTGTTTCATATTTGGATATGACTCTATTAACTTTACTCATAATTAATAAAAAGTTCTCAGTTTAATAATTCAATAATTTATTTTACTCTTATGTATTCCCCTTAAGTGCTTACAATTATAATGAGTAGATTTTTTTAAATCAAACCACTAGAAAGAATCAAGTCTAATTAACAGCTTATATTTACATTTTTTACAATTCAGTTGTTTTACTTATCTAACAATAAGTTATAAACATTCAAAGTTTTTAACAATTTTTTTAAAATCAAATTTAGAAGTTAGCTTGTTAGTTTATTAGGCTTGGTTTGACATGAAAAAAAGTATTTTTATCTGAAATTAACAAATTTTAATAAATCCTCTTAAATTGTAACAGAATAACTTGATTTCAATCAAAAACACACACATAAGGAGTGATTATGCAATTTGAAAAATGAAAGACTTTATAAAAAAATCAATAAAATCAAATGATTAATCAACACTCTCATTTGGAGTAAAAATCTACAAAAAAATACAATTAAATCATTATAGTAGCTAGCAGAGATGATGTGTGATTTCTTTTCATTACATCAATAGCCTTACTTATCTAAATATTTATACCTCCATAGCCGAGACACTATAGGGTTCTATCTGCTTAAATTTTTTGTTATGGGCTCTTCTCGCTTACTTCATATCTAGTTAGAGAGTTACTGCAGAGTAGTAAACAAGTACGGATATGTGTCGTTTTTTACCATAATGTTTTATTTTAAGATATGACTTAGGGCGGTCACTAGTCTGATATTTTTTAACTTGGTTTTGTTAGCCTGTAAATTCAAATTGTTATGAAAGTAAGCTAGATTCTATTTATTTAGAAAGAGAAGGAGAACCAATAGTGAGTTTTTATGATATAACAGGAGAGAAAACAGCATAGTATTATATTTATAAATTAAATATTATGCTGTTTTTTGATTAATGATATTTTTTAGTTGGGTGTAAATCTAAAATATAGGCTACACATTAAACAAGAAGTTGAGTACATCGCCGTCTTTAACGATATAATCTTTACCTTCAGCGCGCATTTTGCCTGCTTCTTTTGCGCCTTGCTCACCACGGTATTGGATAAAATCATCAAATGCGATAGTTTGCGCGCGAATGAAGCCTTTTTCGAAGTCTGTGTGGATCTTACCTGCAGCTTGTGGAGCCGTAGCGCCAACAGGGATAGTCCATGCACGAACTTCTTTAACGCCCGCAGTAAAGTAAGTTTGTAAGTTTAATAGCTCATATCCAGCACGAATAACACGGTTCAGTCCCGGTTCCTCGATGCCTAAATCTGCCATAAACTCATCACGCTCTTCATCTTCAAGCTCTGCGATGTCAGACTCGATTGCTGCACAAACGGGCACGACGACAGAACCTTCAGCTGCAGCAATTTTATAAACCACATCTAAGAATGGGTTATTTTCAAAGCCATCTTCATTAACGTTAGCAATGTACATCGTTGGCTTTAATGTTAAGAAGCTCAAATAGCGGATCGCTGCTTTATCTTCACTAGATAAATCTAATGTGCGTAACATGCCTGCTTGCTCTAAGTGCGGCAGGCATTTTTCTAATGCTTCTAATTCCGCTTTTGCGTCTTTGTCGCCGCCTTTTGCACGTTTTTGGACGCGATGGATAGCGCGTTCACAGGTATCAAGGTCTGCGAGTGCTAATTCCGTGTTAATCACATCAATATCTTCGGCAGGGTCAACTTGGCCTGCAACGTGAATGATATTGTCGTTTTCAAAACAACGAACGACATGGCCAATGGCTTCGGTTTCACGGATATTCGTTAAAAATTGGTTACCTAGGCCTTCACCTTTGGATGCACCTTTCACTAAGCCCGCAATATCCACGAACTCCATAGTCGTTGGTAAAATACGCTGTGGCTTCACAATCTCAGCTAATTGATCAAGACGTGGGTCTGGCATTGGCACAACACCCGTGTTTGGTTCAATCGTACAGAAAGGGAAGTTGGCTGCTTCGATGCCGGCTTTGGTCAATGCATTAAATAGGGTGGATTTACCCACGTTAGGCAGACCAACGATACCGCATTTAAAACCCATATGTTTCTCACCTTAATAGCAAGGGGCAGCCACGCGCTGCACCCAATGTTTAGAAATTGGCGCTGATTATACACAAAAAGTTGATTCGGATGAAATGAACTCTTATGTGGTTGCTTTAAAACCATGCAGACGGTTGATGGCTTTGTCCATACCATCTGCTAGAAGAATATCTGTACACCTAGCCGCTTCATCAATTGCATCATCAATTAATTTTTGTTCAGATAAAGGCGGTTTACCCAAAACAAAACCAACGACTTTATTTTTATCACCCGGATGGCCAATACCAATGCGTAAACGATAAAAATTTGGGTTATTGGCGAATTTACTTTGAATATCTTTCAGCCCATTATGGCCGCCATTACTGCCACCTAACTTCATTTTAGCCACACCAGGTGGTAAATCGAGCTCATCATGGGCGACTAAAATTTCATCGAGATTGATGCGATAAAAATTGGCTATAGCGGCAACAGATTTACCACTTAAGTTCATAAATGTGGTTGGAACTAGCAGGCGAATATCGTTACCGTTCATATTAATGCGAGCGGTATAACCAAAAAATTTAGCTTCTTCTTTCAATGGCTGGTTATGGCGCTCAGCCAGTAAATCAACATACCATGCACCTGCATTATGGCGCGTTTGTGCATATTCAGCACCCGGATTGGCAAGTCCAACAATTAACTTAATTTTGCTCACGGTGGTGATTTCACTATCAGTTATGAAAATAATGCCCTAGTTTACCTTGTGAGATGCAGGATGTACAAAATTGTGATAGATAAAGTCACTGGGATTATAATTGCCAGATAAACTATTCGGGTTTACTGATTTTTTGATAAAAAGCACTTTTTGTACAGATATTCTTGCTAACTTCCTTCCTTGTGATGTCTATCGCAAAAAATTTTACTTAATGCACTATAATCATTACATAAATATAAAGTATGACCGAATTTATTTACACATGCTTGCTTATCAGTTTACTGGTACTGGAGGTATATATGAAACGGAAAAGCGCTCATCTTCTTGGTAATGTCTTCATGGGAATCGGAATGGTGTTGATGATCGGGAGTATCGGTGTCAACTTATTCTCTCATATCGTTAACTTAGGCCTTTCAGAACTTATCACTAATGGTTCCTTATTCGGTATTTTTATCGGTGCGATGGTATGGTTAGTCGGTGCTAGGATCGGCGGCCGTGAAAAAGTTGCAGACCGTTACTGGCAGTTAAAACAACATTATCATTCACGTAGAGATAATCACCGTTATCCATAAATAGCCTAAAGCAATTAATTGCTGATAATGGTGAACGAGTTTGATAATTAGGCATTAAGAGGAGTAAAATTCATGAGAATTTTGCTCTTCTGTCGTGAATATTGTGAGTTATTTTAAATGGTTATTTTTATGCCATGATATGCTGAAAATTATCAATTGGCTGGCTATAAAGTATAAAAATAGGTATTTACGGGGGGTACCCTCTACAATCATAAAGCCCCTGCAAATGACATTGCAGGGGCTTATATTTTTATTGCGACTTTTTCATCACGGTTGAACGCTAAAACCCAATACTAGAGAATTAGTGCTCAAACATTGCTGAAATTGACTCTTCGTTGCTGATACGACGGATAGCTTCAGCTAACATACCTGAAAGCGTTAAGGTACGAACATTGCTCAGCGCCTTAATTTCAGGAGAAAGAGGGATAGTGTCACAAACAATGACTTCATCAATGACTGAATTTTTGATGTTGTCTACAGCATTACCTGAGAAAATCGGGTGTGTTGCGTATGCAAATACACGTTTAGCACCACGTTCTTTCAGTGCTTCAGCTGCTTTACACAGAGTACCACCGGTATCAATCATATCGTCCACTAAGATGCAATCACGACCTGAAACATCGCCAATGATATGCATAACTTGAGAAACGTTCGCACGTGGGCGGCGTTTGTCAATAATGGCCATATCAGTGTCATTCAGGAGTTTTGCGATAGCTCTAGCACGTACCACGCCGCCGATGTCTGGAGATACAACGATTGGGTTTTCCAAGTTCTTCTGTAACATATCTTCCAGAAGAATAGGGCTACCAAATACATTATCCACAGGAACATCAAAGAAGCCCTGGATCTGCTCTGCGTGTAAATCGACTGTGAGCACACGGTCTACACCTACACTTGACAGAAAATCGGCAACAACTTTAGCGGTGATTGGTACACGGGCAGAACGTACGCGACGATCCTGTCTTGCATAACCGAAGTAAGGGATAACAGCGGTAATACGACCAGCAGATGCACGGCGTAGCGCATCGACCATAACAACCAGTTCCATCAGGTTATCATTGGTTGGTGCACAAGTTGACTGAATGATAAAAATATCACCACCGCGAACATTTTCATTAATTTGAACACTGACTTCGCCGTCGCTAAAACGACCAACAGCCGCGTCTCCAAGATTAGTGTAAAGGCGGTTAGCAACACGTTGTGCTAGTTCCGGTGTAGCGTTACCAGCAAAAAGCTTCATATCGGGCACGAGAAAAACCTCAGGCTTGCGTCCAGAGAGATATTGTTGACCAATAGCGACAAGGCTTATTGGTGCAATACACGGGTTATCCCAGCGCGGAACTTGTGCAGTGGGGAAACGTTAACGCCTTGAGCGACGAACCCTTGCACCCACGATGGGGCTTTATTTAACACCTGCAGGGCATCCGCTTGTGTTTCAAATTCAGAAAAAACACATGCGCCTGTTCCTGTAAGGCGAGACGGAGCATATTCTAACAGCCAAGAAACAAGCTGTTCAACCTCACGAAAACGTTTTCTTGCGATTGGTTCGCAGTCATTTGCGTACGGAGCCAGTAATAATGCGGCTAGGGAGCGTTTTGGAGAATTTCGATTTAATTGTGGATCTGTGAAGATCATCGGGGTTGATATTTCAATTCCGGGATGAGCGACCAGATACCATTTCTCTTTAGGGGAAGCTTTGGTTAAAATATCACCAACCCCTTCAGCGAAAGCGGCATGCCCACGAACAAACACAGGGACATCTGCACCTAATGATGCGCCTAATTCTGCAAGGACTTCATCAGAAACCTGTGTGTTCCAATGTTCGTTAAGCGCAATTAAGGTGGTTGCTGCGTTTGATGAGCCCCCGCCAATACCACCGCCCATGGGTAATATTTTATGGATACGGATATCAGCACCTAATGGGCCACTGTGATGTAAGGTCTCGCGGCAATAGGACTGTAATAATTTAGCAGCCCGTAAAATTAGGTTTTTCTCGGGGGGAACCCCTTGCATTTCAGTCAATAAATTCAGTTGGTCGTCATCACGTGTTGTCATGGTGATTTCATCGCCATAATCAACAAATTGAAATAGAGTTTGTAACTCATGGTAGCCATCAGGGCGTTGACCTGTGATGTACAAAAAAAGATTTAATTTTGCCGGAGAAGGCCATGTTAACGTCATTTCTTCAGTGTCCAACTATCCATTTTTAATTTAATAAGCCTGTCCCCTTGGCGTAACTCGAGGTAGTTCGGCAGCATAGGTGCCGTTTTGCTGTCATAGGAAATATAGTTGAGTTGCCATGTTTCACCATTACTTTCAAATGTGACACTTTTTAGCAGATGATTTTCATCTAAGGTGAAGTCAGTTGCACGCCCAGGTGAGCCAGTTAACCAAGCAGTGAGGTCATCAATTGGAATTTCCATACCAGTGAGCTGATAAATAAGTTCACTTGGTACGTCACTCATATGGGTTTGGCCATCTTTAGTGGTTAGTCGAGCTAAATCAGGTTCAACGGTCAGTTCAAGTTCGCGGGAGCCTAACGGATTAGTTAACAATAAACGGTATTTTTCTGGCGTATATTGTTGCCAGAAAAACTTAGCGTACGTTTTTGTCTCTCCTCCGTTATAGGCAAAGGAGCCACGGGTTTGGTAGTCACGTAACTGACTTAATTCTTGTTGATGTGCTTTCCACTTAGCATCGGATGCAGAGCCAGTTCCTTTAGTGGTTGTTTGTGACGTTGTCACGCAAGCGGTTAGCAAGACGCATGAAAGTGGCAATAGGCGAAAAAAGTGCTTATTTATGTGCATAAAGGATAAAGCTTGAGTTAATTGCATATCAAATCTCAAAGTTGTATTGGGCGCTGATAGCAGTCTCTATTGAGTTACTTGCATTTAAAGTTTAGTTTAGCGCGTTAAGGCTATCTGAGCCATCTATTACACTCGATCTATTGTACTCGATGATATACCTAGCCAATAAAAATCTGTAAGTGATTTACAGTTTGTATACAAATAACCTGTTTGTATACAAATGACATGGTGTATTGATGGGGGGAATGGTTTCCTAAAGATCCCTAAAGATGGTGTTAGGCCAATCTGATTTTGGCTAATGGGGGGCAACGTTATCAGGGGAAACCTCATTAGTCACCATTTGCTTTCTGTGCGAAATAATTGCATCCTCTATGCATCTTATTGCAGTTAATTTATCATTGTAAATAATGATATGGCTGATAATCAGTTTCATATAGCATAAATAAACGATAAAATTACGATCAGCTGGATTGGTAAAATAACTATTACGTCTGTTTTTTCAGTTTATTTTTTGGCGTGGGTCATCTTTCTGAAGGATAGGCTTATGCAAACCGTAGAAAGAGAGACGCGGATCATCTACAATAGAACAATATAAATAACAGTATTGCTAAATTGGTGGGGAATACCCATCGAGCATTACTGAAAATAATTAGCACTGTAAGCAATGTGAGTAAGTCGTAAAGCACAATGACCTTATTAGCCTTAGGCATCAACCATAAAACAGCACCAGTAGCCCTGCGTGAGCGGGTGACATTTGGTCCTGAAAAAATTGACCATGCACTTGAAGAGCTCCTCAAACAGCCTCAAGTGAATGGTGGCGTTGTGCTGTCTACCTGTAATAGAACTGAGCTTTATTTGAGCCTTGAATCACAAGAGCGAGCTCAAGAACAACTAGTAAAATGGTTGTGTGATTTTCATGGTATAACCCAAAAAGATTTACAGCCAAGTTTATATTGGCACCAAGACGACCGGGCTGTTAGTCACCTAATGCGTGTGGCGAGTGGCTTGGATTCCTTAGTTTTGGGTGAACCACAAATATTAGGGCAAGTAAAAAAGGCATTTGCACTTTCACAAGGTAATCATTCGTTATCGAGTGAACTTGAGCGCCTTTTCCAAAAATCGTTTTCTGTTGCAAAGCGTGTGCGTACAGAAACCGATATTGGTGCAAATGCCGTTTCCGTAGCATTTGCGGCTTGTACGCTTGCTCGTCAAATATTTGAATCACTTAAGCATTTAAATATTTTGTTAGTTGGCGCAGGGGAAACTATTGAACTTGTGGCTCGTCATTTGCGTGAACACGGCGTACAAAAAATGATGATAGCGAACCGAACACGTGAACGGGCGGAGTTATTGGCCAATGAGGTTAATGCACAAGTCATTTCGTTATCGGATATTGATAACCGCTTAGCAGAAGCGGATATTGTCATTAGTTCAACGGCGAGTCCTTTACCCATTATAGGGAAAGGGATGGTCGAGCGTGCAATGAAAATACGTCGTAGTAAGCCGATGTTATTAATCGATATTGCCGTTCCCCGAGATATCGAACAAGATGTTGAAAAATTAAGAGATGTTTATCTCTATACTGTGGATGATTTAGAGTCTATCATCGCACAGAACCTTGCTCAGCGAAAAGCCGCAGCCGTTGAAGCTGAATACATTGTTGAGCAAGAAAGTAGCCACTTTATGGATTGGTTGCGCTCACAAGCGGCAGTGTCTACAATTCGCGATTACAGAGAACAAGCTGAGGCCATTCGGGCAAGCATGGCTGAAAAAGCGTTGACGGCTATCCGTCAAGGTACAGATCCTGAGCAAGTGATCATGCAATTATCGCAACAATTAACCAACCGCCTTATTCACGCTCCAACTAAATCTTTGCAGCAAGCTGCAGGAAATGGGGATGTCGAGCGTCTAAATCTACTTAGGGACAGCTTAGGGCTGGACCATCAATAACCACATTTTAATCATAGGTCTTATATAACGAATGAAGCCTTCTATTGTCGCAAAACTAGAAGCATTACAAGAACGCTACGAAGAAATTGAAGCGCACCTTGCTGATGCAGGTGTAATCGCCGATCAAGACCGTTTTCGTGCTTTATCAAAAGAATATGCTCAATTATCTGATGTCGCTAAATGCTTTAGCGCATGGCGCACAGTACAGGATGACATCGAAACAGCTGAAATGTTGTTAGACGATCCTGAAATGAAAGAAATGGCTCAAGAAGAGCTGAAAGAAGCTAAAGCGCGCAATGAAGAGCTTGAACAGCAATTACAATTGTTGCTGTTGCCGAAAGATCCTGATGATGAATATAACTGTTTCGTTGAAATCCGTGCGGGAGCAGGGGGAGACGAAGCGGCAATTTTTGCGGGTGACTTATTCCGTATGTACAGCCGTTATGCGGAAAATAACCGTTGGCGCGTTGAGCTCATGAGCACGAGTGACGGTGAACATGGCGGTTTTAAAGAAGTTATCGCGAAAATTTCCGGTGATAGCGTTTATGGTCGCTTAAAATTTGAGTCGGGCGGGCATCGTGTTCAACGTGTTCCTGAAACTGAATCTCAAGGTCGTATTCATACATCTGCTTGTACTGTGGCTATTTTGCCTGAGCTACCGGAAGCTGAATTACCTGAAATTAGCCCTGCGGACTTACGTATTGATACCTTCCGTTCATCAGGAGCGGGGGGGCAGCACGTTAATACCACCGATTCTGCAATTCGTATTACCCATATTCCGACAGGTATCGTTGTTGAGTGCCAAGATGAGCGTTCTCAGCATAAAAATAAAGCAAAAGCGATGTCTGTATTAGGTGCGCGTATTCGCCAAGCTGAAATGGATAAACGCCAAGCTGCAGAAGCGTCTGAACGCCGTAATTTATTAGGTTCTGGTGACCGTTCTGACCGCATTCGTACCTATAATTTCCCACAAGGCCGAGTGACGGACCACCGTATCAACTTGACGTTATACCGTTTAGATGAAGTGATGGAAGGAAAACTGGATTCACTTATCCAACCTATCATCAATGAATACCAGGCAGACCAACTTTCTGCGTTGTCTGAGCAGGAATAATGCAATATACCGAATGGGTCAAGCAGGCAGCGAATCGGCTGTCTGCAAGTGACAGTGCGAAGCGAGATGCTGAAATTTTACTGGAACATGTCACAGGCCGCAGTCGTACCTATCTTTTTGCATTTGGTGAAACGGAACTCAAAGCCGAAGAATTCCAACAAGCTGAATTACTTTTGCAACGCCGTGAGAAAGGTGAGCCTATCGCCTATATTGTCGGTGAACGTGAGTTCTGGTCCCTTCCTCTTTATGTCTCACCTGCAACATTAATACCTAGGCCAGATACTGAATGTATCGTTGAACAAGCCTTATCTAGGTTAACAGAGCAAAAAAAACACATTTTAGATTTAGGCACTGGGACTGGGGCAATTGCATTAGCCTTGGCGTCTGAGATGCCGCAAAGTCAGCTTATTGGTGTGGATTTTAATCCTGACGCGGTCGCTTTAGCACAACGAAATCAACAGCGCTTGAATATTTCAAATGTCAAATTTATACAAAGTAATTGGTTTGCTTCACTATCAATTCAACAATTTGATATGATTATCAGTAATCCACCTTATATTGATGAAAATGATAAGCACCTCAGTGAAGGTGATGTGCGATTCGAGCCCTTAACCGCTCTAGTGGCTAAGGATGAAGGTTTAGCCGATCTAATTTACATCATTAAAGAGTCTAGAAAATATCTGAAAAATCAAGGGTGGTTGCTTCTTGAGCATGGCTGGACACAAGGTCTTGCGGTGCGTGATTTATTTAAAGTACATGGGTACACCAAAATTGAGACCTGTCTTGATTATGGTGGAAGAGAGCGAATTTCACTCGGTCAATGGAATGGTTAAGTGGCATAGCACTGGGAATGTAATGAAAACCATAGCGAATATAGAATTTAATCAACTCCCTTTAAGTGAAGGGATCATGACTGTTTCACAATGTATCCGTCATGATTTCCCGCTGATGAAAGTGCAAGCTCAGTTAGACAGCTTAGTCTCATCAGCCAAGTCTTGTATCGATTTAACCGCTGATAACGAAACCAAAATTCAGCAGTTGACCTCACTTTTTTACCAAGAATGGTCGTTTGGCCCAGCTGAAGGCATTTATCTGTTATCAGATATGCTATGGCTAGACAAAGTACTGTCATCTAAGCAAGGTACGCCAGTGACACTCGGTGCTATCTTTTTGTACGTTGCTGAGCGCCTTGGTATTGCGATTTATCCCGCTATTTTTCCTACGCAATTATTATTTATCACTGAAAGAAATGATGGCAGCCAATGGGTAATTAACCCTGTAAATGGCGAGTCTTTATCATTACACACATTAAATTTATGGCTCAAAGGAACCGTTGATCCTTTTTCTGAATTTTACCATGACCAATTGGATGTAGCAGAAAACAGCGTTGTCATCCGTAAAATTTTTGACACATTGAAAGCGTCATTAATGGAAGAGAAAAAGATGGAATTAGCGCTGCGAGTTTGTGAAACGCTTCTGACTCTTGACCCTGAAGACCCTTACGAAATTCGGGACCGAGGGTTAATTCTTGCACATTTAGACTGTAATCATGTGGCGTTAAGTGATCTCAATTACTTTATTGAGCACTGTCCAGAAGACCCTGTTTCTGAAATGATTAAAATACAAATTTATTCGTTGGATAATCATCCAATCGTATTACATTAATTAACATACAGGCTAATGTTCCTGTTTCAATATTAAAGGTAAGAGTATGCAGCAGAAAGTAGTCAATATTGGTGATATCAATGTCGCGAACGACTTGCCGTTTGTGTTATTTGGTGGAATGAATGTATTAGAATCTCGCGATATGGCGATGAAAGTGTGTGAGCATTATGTCACTGTGACCCAAAAGCTGGGGATCCCTTACGTTTTTAAAGCATCATTTGATAAAGCAAACCGCTCATCAATCCACTCTTACCGTGGCCCAGGTCTTGAAGAAGGAATGAAAATTTTTCAAGAGTTGAAACAAACATTTGGTGTGAGAATTATTACTGACGTTCATGAACCTGCGCAAGCAGCTCCTGTTGCCGAAGTTGTTGATGTTATTCAATTACCGGCTTTCTTGGCTCGTCAAACGGATTTAGTTGCAGCCATGGCTAAAACAGACGCAGTAATTAATATCAAAAAACCTCAGTTTATCAGCCCAGGACAAATGGGAAATATCGTTGAGAAATTTATCGAAGGTGGCAACGATAAAATTATTCTTTGCGACCGTGGAGCAAACTTTGGTTATGACAACCTAGTTGTTGATATGCTTGGTTTTAATGTCATGGTTCAAGCATCAAAAGGCTGTCCTGTCATTTTCGACGTAACCCATGCACTACAATGCCGCGACCCGTTTGGTGCAGCATCTGGTGGTCGTCGTGGGCAAGTTGCTGAATTGGCAAGAGCTGGAATGGCGGTTGGGATAGCCGGGTTATTTCTTGAAGCTCACCCAGACCCAGATAATGCACGCTGCGATGGCCCATCAGCATTACCATTAGACAAGCTGGAACCATTCTTAAAGCAAATGAAAGCAATCGACGAAGTTGTAAAAGGCTTCCCTGAGTTAGATACGAGTCGCTAAGTTAGGCGGTTTATGCAACTCACTGAAGTCGTTTCTATGTTCGGCGCTGATTTGCAGCGCCGATATGGTGAAAAGATTTATAAAATTACCTTACATGGTGGTTTTAATTGCCCAAACCGTGATGGCACCCTTGGGCGAGGAGGCTGCACTTTTTGTAATGTGGCTTCTTTTGCTGATGAAAATCAGTCATCTCAAACTATTAGTGAACAAATTCACCAACAGATCACCCGAATTTCCCGCGCAAAACGTTACTTAGCTTATTTCCAAGCCTATACCAGCACTTATGCCGAAGTGAGCCTATTAAAACAACTTTATGAAGAAGCCTTACTGCAAGCCGATATTGTTGGATTATGCGTAGGTACCCGCCCTGACTGTGTTCCTGAGTCAGTATTATCCTTGCTAAGCCAGTATCAACAGCAAGGCTATGAAATATGGCTTGAGTTAGGTTTACAAAGTGCCCATGATAAAACACTACATCGTATTAATCGCGGCCATGGTTTTGATGCATACCAACAGACGACACAAAAGGCTCGCAGCCTTGGATTAAAAGTTTGTACACATTTGATTTGCGGGTTACCCGGTGAAAATGCCCAAATGAATATGCAAACACTTGATAAAGTCCTTGAGTGCGGAACTGATGGCATCAAACTTCACCCTTTACATATTGTCGAAGGTAGTGTGATGGCCAAAAGTTGGCGGGCAGGGCGCTTGGCAACGCTTTCTCTCGATGAATATACTGAAATTGCAGGTGAAATGGTGCGCCATACTCCGGCTGATATTGTTTATCACCGTATTAGTGCCAGTGCAAGAAAACCCACATTACTCGCCCCGAGCTGGTGTGAAAACCATTGGGTGGGAATGAATAATTTATATCAATATTTCTTAAAATGGGGCGGGCAAGGCTCCGCACTTTGATATATTCAATGAGAATACATATGAAATCAACTTTCTATAAAGCTATTATCGTTTCGTCTCTAATTACGTTTTCTTTTCAAGCGATAGCTCAACTTGATATTACCCCAGAAGATAAACAGAAATTTGTACAAACTCACCAAAAAGCAACCAAGAAAGATGCTCAGGCCCAGTATCAGCTTGCCCAAATGTATTTTTCCGGTTTAGGTGTTCTTCAAAATCTTAATAGTGCGCGTTTATGGGCAAACGAAGCTGCAAAAAATGGTAATGGGGATGGTTATGCATTATTGGCAGATATCAATCTATTAAGTGATAGTTATTTTTCACAGGAATTGATTGATGCTCGTAAGTACGCGACGAAAGCTGTTGAAATGGGCAGTACGCGTGGCAAAATCAGTTTAGCAGAGTCATTGATAAACCCAATTGCGGGTAAAACGGATTATCAGCAGTCTATAGAACTTCTTAATGAGGTTAATGCGTTAAATAACCCAGATTATTTTATTGCGCCTATTTTGCTTGGTGTTATTTACTTAGATGGCAAAGGTGTTGCAAAAGACGAAAAGCAAGCACAACAATGGTTTGATAAGGCAAATGAGATGACTTATCCGGGCTATGCAGAGTGGATGGCAGCGTTTAAATTTTCTGAAGATAATACAGGTACGGTGACCATCGACCAAGTGAAAGCAAAAAAATTAAGGGAAATAGCCTGCGAAAAAGGAAAAAGTGCAGGGAATGAGATGTTTTGCTTCAGCGAGTGATACTAAACCGCCATGTAAAATAACATGGCGGTTTGGTTTGATACTTAAGTTAAGGTGTTGTTATTGGCTTTTCTGTGTCGATAGAACCCGCTTGTTCGATAGCTTTAACGGCTTCAAGCGCATGATCCATTGAATTATAAAAACTCAATACGCCTTCAATAGGTGCCACTTTTGCTCTCGCCAATGTTTTTAATGGCTGGAACGGAATATCACAAACTAAGATATGGGTATCTTTGCGAACGGCATCTATGAATTTTTCGAAAGCTTCTAAGCCCCCCGCATCCAATACAGGTACTGCGTCCCATTGCATAATAATAGTTTTATAGCCAGCACTTTTGACACGCAACTCATCAAAGATACGTTCAGCAGCTGCGAAAAACAACGGGCCATTTATTCTTACGACTAAGCGGCTTTGTTCTTCATCTGTTTCTGCTAGTTGTGTTGAACGGGTCATATTGGCAATACGGCGCATAAACAATAATGATGCGAGAACAATCCCGACAGTGATAGCAATAACCATATCAAATAGAACGGTTAGAGACATACATAGTACTAATACAATAATGTCATCTTTAGGAGCACGTTTAATTAGGTAAACGACTTTACCTGCAGCACTCATGTTCCAAGCCACAATCAATAATAATGCAGACATAGCGGCTAATGGCAGATAAGAGAGCATTGGTGCAAGAACCAATAATGTGAGTATCACCAGTATTGAGTGGATAATCGCAGAAATAGGGGATGTTGCACCTGCTCGAACGTTAGCTGCGGAGCGAGCTATTGCAGCGGTTGCGGTGATCCCACCAAAAAAAGGCGCTGCAATGTTCCCCACACCTTGGCCAATAAGTTCACTATTAGAATGGTGTTTGGTTCCCGTCATGTTGTCCAATACTACGGCACATAACAGTGACTCAATTGCGCCCAGTACCGCCATAGAAAATGCTGCAGGCATTAATGCGGTGATCATCGCCCAGTTAATTGGTGCACTTCCGGGGAGTTCCCACGGCAAAATAAATTGCGGTAGAATAGGGGGAATACCATTACCTTCAGTGCCATCAGGCAATAAATAGCTAAATTCAGAACCGATAGTTGCGACTTCCATACCAAATAATGAAAGCACCCACATGACGAAAGTCCCGACAATAAGGGCTGGCAAATGGCCAGGAAGTTTTAGTTTTAGTTTAGGCCAGAAGATAAGCACCAAAAGGGTTGAAAGCCCAATTAAAGTGTCACTGTATTGAAATGTGGGGAATGTATTGCCAATAGCAATTAGCTTATCAACATAGTTTTCTGGGACATGCGCCATTTGCAAGCCAAAGAAATCTTTAATCTGCATTGTGGCAATGGTGATAGCAATTCCCGAAGTAAAGCCTAAGGTGACAGAAACGGGAATGTATTCAATAAACTTACCAAAGCGAGCAAACCCCATCGCAAGAAGTATGATACCCGACATCAATGTGGCGACTAATAACCCACTCAACCCAAATTGTTGAGAGACTGGGTAGAGGATCACCACAAAAGCAGCCGTGGGGCCAGAAACGCTATAGCGAGACCCACCTGTTACTGCAATGATGATCCCTGCAATAGCCGCAGTATATAGCCCATATTGTGGTGGAACACCGCTAGCGATAGCCAAAGCCATTGCGAGGGGGATAGCGATAATACCCACGGTAATACCCGCGATTAAATCCTTAATAAAGCGGGTAGCCGTATATTTTTCTTTCCAACAAGAATCTATTAGCGCACTAAAAGGGCGCAACCTATTAATTTTTTTTGTACTCATTATACCCTACCAAATAACAGGGTGAAAAATAAACGAAAGATGTACCTATAAGGATACGCTTAGCAACCTGAAAAAAATCTGTTATGTATCAATGAATCTACAATTATCATAACGTTTTCAGTAACAAAAGTAAAAAAACGTTATATTATAAAGAAAAATAGTTAGAATATATTTTATATGGTTACGTTCCTGTTTTAGATGTGCATATAAATAATAGTCATTTTATTTTTTAATCGTAAATATAAATCATTATAAATAATAAATTGGTCAATACTTAATCGACTAAACTGCTATTATTGCTGCCAATAGCCCTATCCATTGAAGCAGCGCTATCCCAAGTGCTCGTGTGAAAAGGCGTTTAGTTCCAGACCACCTTTGTTGCATCGTACGATGTTTAATTTTGCTTGGAAATAAACAATTCAAAGCATTATCAAACTGTTCCGTTTCATTATGCGTGTAGATAATTTTAAAAAAATGGTTATCTAACCAGAGACGATATATATAATACTGGCAAATTATAAATATAATTACATTGGCGAATAAAATATATTTAGAGTAATTAGAATAGAAAAACAAAGCGAATTGGCAAAATAGTGCCAATACAGAGCCAGTAGCAAAATAACGCCAACTATGAGTCAAAATAGTGATGACCTCACCTTGCTGTTTATTCATCAATGTATTCATTTTTCACTCGGTTTAGATGGTAATTGGTGTGCCAATCATTCAGTTGTTCTATCGTTGCTGTATTTAAAATAACTTGTGGGCGAGCTTGTTCAACTAACGTTACGGCATCTTCTATGTTTTTAGCATCGCCATGATGTACCAACCATGCAACAGCAACAGTCGCACTTCGTGAATAACCTAATTTGCAATGAATGTATACCGGCCCCTGTTTTATCAGTTCATCCATAGTATGGACTGACTTTTCGATATCTTCCGCGCTTAGTGGTAACAAATCAATTTGCGGTTGGCTACAATATTTCAGTCCTTTGCTGTAAAAATTGCGAGGCCATTCGCAAGTCATATCTAAAACAGCTTGAGCTTGCAAAGCGTATAGTGGGCGGCCTCCCAAAACGATATGTTGATTAACAATACTGGGTTGTGCGCAGTGCTTAGCGAAGTAATGATAGGTTCCCCAAGCAATGAGCCGGTACGGTAGTAATAAAATAGCAGCAGAAGGGGAAATATTTCCTTCAGGTGTTTTTTGAAAGACGCTGGCGCCTGCCCCTAAATAGCCGAGGGTAATAAAAAAGAGGGCGATAGCGGGCCATAATAGTACCCAAGCAAATCCTTGGAAGATAAAAGCAAGAATAAAACAAGCAAGAGAACCTATTCCATAGTTTTTGCTCATTTTAAAACTGCGAGGGGACCCCGTGTAGTGCCATTGCCAACGAGTTTGTATAGGAAGCAAATAGCTAATTAATAGGCCAACTGCAAATCCAGTAACGACATCAATAAAATGGTGCTGCCATGTGGTCAACACTGAAATTAAAATTAAAATAGACCAGCTATGAAGTAACCAGCGCCACTTTATTGGAGTATGGGCTCGAAAACGTAACCAGAGGATCCACAATAAAATAATATGTAATGAAGGGGCTTGGTTAAAAGGGAGGTCAAATAGTTCTAGGCTGTTAAACATCCAGCCAAATAGCCCATCAGTGGTTGGCCGAGGGAAACTAAACTTAAGTGGAAATAGCAAAAAACCAATACAGGCAACAAGAGAAGCTGTGATAAGCCGTAGGCCATGGATGGTTTGCTCTTTACGGGTCGTACAAATAAATAATGATAACCCATAGAATATGTCAATACTCCAATAGGGAATGATAGTCCAAGGAAGAAATGGAATATGTGTTTCCCAAGAAAAAACGACAGACGGAACCTGGTCTAACGTTGCAGTATACGTATTAACTTGGCCATAAGTTAAGAAGAAAAAAGGGGCTAAAAAAACTAACCATAGCAAACCAGACAATATTATTTTGTGTCGAGGTATAGTCTCTTGGGGCTCGCGGGTTGTAATCATCATCCTTTATTCTATTCCTTTAAATAGCAACAAACTGGTGGTGATATCAAAAAATAACTGGAAAAACAGAGAGTATTAAGCAGCATAGGTGCTTTACTCGCAATAAACAACGGGTATTAGCGATGGTTAAAATTAGTGATTGATGGCAATGGTTCACCATCAATCATTAACAACTAATTATTTACTGCCAATCATTCGTTGCTAATTACATAGTATGTTGAATGCATTAACGTCGTCTGGCTATAGATGCGCTGAATATCCCCCAGTTATCAATAGATTGATTCAATTTTTCAAAGCCCGCTTCTTCAACTAAGCTATCCATTTCACCTTGGCTGCGGCAACGCATAACCCATGCTTGACCACCTTGGTGGCTTGGTAGTACACGGGCAATCATCTCAACTTGGGGGTGCCATGGTTGGCAGGTATAAATTAATAGCCCACCAGATGGAATTGCCCGAGAAAGCCCATTTAATGACGCCTTTATCATTTCATTACTGGGGAACAGTTCATATAAGCCACTAACGATACCAATCGTTGGTGATGGTGAAACGGCAGCTAAATCATCAGCGTCAAAAGCATTGCCTTCAGTGAATTGAATTTTGTCTTCAAGGTAACGCTGTTTGATGTGTAGGCGGCCTTGTTCAACGTTGACAGGGCTATAGTCTCTTAGTAGGACAGATTCGACTTTGCCATAGTCATTGATTGCGTCAAAAATGTAACGGCCTTGGCCTGCGGCAATATCCATAATTCGCACAGGTGTCCCTTTATCAGTGAGGTCACGAATAGCCTGTCGAATGATATTTTCAATGTTAACTTTACGTTGGCGTATTCCTTGCCAGCCGATACTGTTGAGATACTGTCTATCAATAACACGGCCAAATAAGCCTTTACCCTGGGCTTTATCGCGGTATACGTAATCAAGGGTTGAGCCTGAATCAAACCCTTTGTCATAACCAATACGAATACCTTCAGAAGCTTTGCCTAGTGTACTCATTGATTTGCTCATAATTTTATAAGCAAGATTTTTAGGGCACCATTTAGGCAATGGAGTCATGAGTGAACGATATTTTTCAGCGCTGGCACTCCATATATCTTCATATTGATAATTATGTTGGTAGCGCGGTAATGCGAATAATTTGTCGATAAAATCACGGATTTTCTCTAGCGGGATATGACGATCTTTTTCTCCTAAAGTGTCGTGATAAAAACCGGGTAATATATGTTTTTCTTTTATTGGGGTATTTAATTTATCAAAAAATTGATGTTGAGGCCGATGGTGAACAACGTGGTCGCTACCTGAAATAAATAGTTGGGTGGGCAAAGTAATTGCGCCCGCATCAGCAACGATGCGATCAGCCGTTTTATACAGTTCAAGTAAAATATTGACGGCAATAGGGCGAGTAATCAATGGGTCGCGATTAAACGAATCAATGCGTTGTTCATCATGAGTGAGATACTTGGCTTTGACATACGAATTTACATAGAACAAGCCGCGCGTTTTTTGCATTAAAGCAAGCCCTGTTCGGGCAAATGGGACGTACAATTTAACTTTAAATGCAGGGGAGGCGAGTACCATCCCTCGAATTTTTGGGGCGTAGTCATGAACCCAAGCGGAGACAAGAACGGCACCAACACTTTGCCCGATAACAATGATATTTTCTAACGGAATAGTATATTCAGTGGAAATGTAACGTACAAACTCATCGACATCATTGATGGATGTGCTGAGTGAAGGGCTATAACCTCGAGGGCCATCATTTCTGCCATGTCCACGGGCATCCCATGCAAACATAGCATAGTCAGGTAGATTAAGTTCATCGACTAAATGGGCGACACGGCCGGAATGTTCGTGGCCACGATGAAATAAAATAACCGCTTTGTTGGTCGAAACCTCTGCTGGCCAATGTCGATAAAAAAGAGAAGTATGGTCACTGGTGGTAAATTGGGACTCAATAACGGGACGTTGCGTCAGATAATCTGTTTGAACGTTCATAATTCTTCCTTAATTATTATTCTCATGTGCAGATAATTCACAAAGAGCACGGCGAATACGGTTATAGCAAGTATAAAACAGCAACAAAGTTAAAAGGATAAACAGATAACTTACCCAACTAGACAATATGATCTGTGGAAAAATGCTAATGAGAAGCCCTAACGCACCGAAAAAAAATGCACGGTCACTTTTACCTATTGGGCCATCATAGCGGCGAGACGCACCAATAGCTTGAGCGATAACACCAATAAATTCAGTCAGTAGCGTAAGAAATAGAATGAATAAAATAAGCCAAAATACTTGAGGGAAAATAACCGCAAATGGCAAGTACAGAGCAATATCTGAAATGACATCACCGAGCTCATTCAATATAGCACCAAGGTGGCTTTTTTGGTTGTGCTCCCTAGCTAACATGCCATCAATCGCATTGAGTGCCATACGAATAAACAGAACGAAAGGTAATAAAATAAACAGGTGTGGATTTGGAATGAAAAGTAATAGCATTCCGCTGATAACAGATAGAAGTAAAGCCGCCAAAGTGACTTGGTTGGCGGTAACACCCGCACTAAATAGCTTATGAACAATTGGACGAAGAAGATCTTGAAATTTAGGTTTCAGATCGTAAATGGTCATTGAGTATTCCTTTCCCATCACTGCACTATGACGCAGCATTGGGATATATCAATACGCGATTGATTGATTTCTGCAATAAGAGCTATCTCAAGTTAGGAGATAACCAAAGGAAACTACCCTATAATTTTAACGATAAAATTACGGCAATTATTTGAATAATCGAATAAAAAACATTTAGTGGCAGTGAAATAGAAGGGGCTTATCAAAATTAAGGAAAAACAGATTAACCGATATGATACCCGATCACGCCAATACTTTTTGTTTATCAATTCGTGAACGCATTCGTTTGAATTGGCTAGGTGTCATTGTGGTCATTTCTTTGAATTTTCGACAAAAAGCGCTGTGATCAGCATATGCACATTTACTGGAAATTTCAGTAATTGAAAAATCATCTTCGAGCAGTTCAATAGCATGTTCCAGACGCATCTTTTGAATATATTGTTGGGGGGTTATCAAAAAAATCGCTTTAAACTGGCGGTTTAATTGAGAAAGCGAAAGGCCAGATATTTCAGCAAGAGTTGTCATTTTTATCGCAATATCAAAATGTTCACTAATATAGCGCTCAACACGGCTAAGCTGGTTATTCAGTTTAGGGCTGACCGATTTGACATCTTGTAAATCCACTGAAATTCCTGCAACCCCAATAACTTGGTTACGTGTATTAAAAATAGGAACCTTAGTTGTTAAGCACCATCCCAACAAGCCTGCTTTATACAGGTGCAGTTCAAGCTTATTAATGACGCTAATTTTCTTTTCCATCACTAAATAATCTTGAGAGCTATAGCTTTGGCCGAGTTCTGAATGAAAAATATCCTCAGCACCTTTACCTACTAAATGGTTAACACTATCGATTTTACAGCGGGTGGCTAAATTATCATTGGCCAAAACATACTTTGCATTATGGTCTTTCACAAAAAAGGTTACATTCGGCAAGGTATTAATGAGTGGCATAATCAAACCTAAATGGTTTAATAAAATATCAATATTATCAACGGGAAATAGCATGTTCTCCTGACTAATCAACAGCAATTTATTTAGATTGATCATGCCGCGCTCCGAAATATTAAATTAATTTTATTAATTCTGTTAAATATTTTTAGATTGTGCTGAAAACCGCATAAGTTTGTTAGAAAGATATCAAGAGTTGTTAACAAAAATCAAGCATTCTATTAACAATGATAATAGATAGGATGCTAACCAATGCAATCTCAATATACCAAAATTGAAGTTATCGACTCTCATACCGCAGGTGAACCAACTCGGCTTGTTATTGATGGATTTCCCGACTTAGGGCAACAAAGCGTGGCCGTTCGCTTAGATATTTTGCGTAATAGCCATGATATCTGGCGTCGTACAACGATTTTAGAACCTAGAGGTAATGACATTCTAGTGGGAGCCCTATTGTGTAAACCACAAAACCCAGCGGCAACAGCAGGCGTGATTTTTTTTAACAATCAAGGTTACTTGGGAATGTGTGGTCACGGCACTATCGGTTTAGTGGCCTCGTTGCACTTTCTGGGGCATATCACTTATGGCAACCATCTTATCGAGACGCCAGTTGGAGATGTAACAGCACAATTACATCAAGATGGTAGCGTGAGTATTCAGAACGTGTATTCGTATCGTTATCGCAAAGCGGTACGAGTTGATGTCCCAGATCTCGGCACGGTTATTGGGGATATCGCTTGGGGTGGAAATTGGTTTTTTCTTGTTGAACAGTCGCCAGTTGCCATTGATTTCCAAAACATTAAATTACTGACAGAAGTCAGTTTAAAAATCAAGCAAGCCTTAGTTGACCAAAGTATCTACGGTAAAGATGGCCAAGAAATTGACCATATCGAATTATTCGGTTCACACCCCAATGCCAATAGCCAAAGTTTTGTGTTATGCCCAGGTGGCGCATATGACCGCTCGCCTTGCGGAACAGGGACTAGCGCTAAACTCGCCTGCTTAGCTGCAGATAAAAAGCTGGCGGCAGGGGAAATCTGGCATCAAGCCAGCGTCATTGGCAGCCAATTTCAGGCTAGTTTTCAACAGGCTGATGAAAACGGCATTATTCCGACTATTCGCGGGCATGCCTATATCAGCGGAAAAAATACCTTATTGATAGATGAACAAGATCCATTTCGTTTTGGGATCTCGGTGGCATAGGGGTATGAAATGGAACGTAAATATCCAGTGATCGTGGTGGGTGGTGGCATTATTGGTTTGAGTATCGCACTGACAGTGCAAGCGAATGGCTCACAAGTGTTGCTGCTTGATAAACAGGAAATTGGCCAAGGTGCCTCATTTGGCAACGCAGGGCATATTGCGACAGAACAGGTTTTCCCGATTGCTGATCCGAGTGTTTTAACATCAATTCCAAAAATGCTCCTTGACCCATTGGGCCCTCTGCGTCTGGATTGGCGTTACTTATTACCGTTAACACCTTGGTTAATCAAGCTGTTAGGTAACATGCGCCATAAGCCCTTTACCCATATCCATCATACATTGATGACATTAAACAGTGCCGCTTTCGATTCATGGCAAGTATTTATTCAGAAATGGCAATTAAGTGATCTTGTCAAAATGAAGGGTTCACTGTTGGTGGCCGAGAAAAAAGAAACGCTCGATAAGTTAAGCCAGCACAGTGAGTACTTGCAAAGTGTTGGTATAGCTAATCAATTGATTGATCAAGATGCGCTACTAACACGCGAACCCGCTTTATCCGAAAGCCAAATCGGGGGCATTTTTTATCCAGATACCGGCCATGTTGTGGATTTATGTGTATTACACCAAAAGCTGACTGAGGCGTTTTTACACGCGGGTGGACAAGTATTAACCCACTGTGAAGTAACAGAAATTACATCGACGTCGAATCAACAAGCGGTATTGACAACGACCCAAGGCCAGTTCACAGGCCAAAAAATTGTTATTGCAGGCGGCGCATTTTCCAAATCACTAGTGAGAATGGTTAGTCGCATCAATGTGCCGTTAGAAACTGAGCGCGGTTATCATTTGATGTTGCCCCATGAATTGGGACGATTATCAATACCCGTATCAAGTATGGATAGACGTTTTATTATGACGCCAATGTCTCAAGGGTTACGCCTCGCGGGAACCGTGGAGTATGCGGGGCTAAAGCGTCCAGCCAATATGCAACGCGCTCAACATTTTCTACCGTTAGCGCAGCCGATGCTGAAAACGCCATTGAACAGCCAACAATCTACACCGTGGATGGGATTTCGCCCATCAACGTCTGACTCTTTGCCGGTGATCGACCATAAAGGCCCTTATATTTTTGCTTTTGGTCACCAACATTTAGGGCTAACCCAAGCAGCGATCACCGCGGATATCGTTAATAGCTTTATTCATCAGCAACCGACAAGTATCGATTGCACCCCTTTTTCCATTGAGCGATTTCTTTAATATTGAGGAGAATTCAAATGAATTTCCATGGCATTCTTGTTCCTTTAGTCACGCCATTTCATGATGATTTAACATTAAATATCAGTGCGCTTGCTGAGTTAACTGAAAAACTTATTGAGCGCGGAGTTACCGGTTTAGTGGTCTGCGGGACCACGGGAGAGTATTACGCATTAAATGAAGATGAACGTAAAACCGTGCTGTCTACGGTTTGTAAAATTGCAAAAGGGCGAGTGACACTAATTGCGGGTATTAACGACTTATCAACTGAAGGTGCCATTGCACGAGCGAAACAAGCTCAAGAACTGGGCTATGAAGGATTAATGTTATCGCCACCACCGTATAGTTTACCGGATCAGCAAGGGGTGTACGCCCACTATGAAAAAGTCGCAAAATCAACACCATTACCCATTATTATGTACAACTTCCCAGCTCGGATCGGTATTGAAATTGACATTGAAACGGTTATCAAGCTAGCTGAAATTGACAATATTGTCGCTATCAAAGAAAGCAGTGGAAGCTTTAGCCGAGCACTGCATCTATTACAAACACCATTCAAAAATTTTGAGGTCATTTGTGGTTGTGATGACCAACCAGTGGATTTCTTCTTTTGGGGTTCAAAAAGTTGGATAGCAGGAGCTGGGAATGTATTCCCAGCAGAGCAAGTTGCTATTTTTAATGCGGCGCAAGCGGGTGACTGGCAACTCGCTAAGCAGATTATGAATGAAATTTATCCTGCAATTTACTCAATGGAATCAGGGGACTATAACCAAAAAGCCAAAGCGGGTTGCTTGAATGGCACATTTAATGTAGGCCCGGTCCGTTTGCCTCTGTCAAATATAGCGTCTCAAGAACGCGATGAATTCATTAAATTGATTAAACGCTAGGGGGAAATATGACCATGACCCAACAGCAGGTATTTGAACGAGCAAAACAAGGAAAACTGTGGGCTGGCAATTTAATTGCAGGGCATGCAGAGCAGCAAAATAAATTAGAAAACTGTACCCCAATCGATAATAGCGTTATTGGTTTTATTGCTGACGGTGATGCGAACGATATTAATGTCGCTGTACAGGTAGCACGTGACACGTTCAATCAAGGTGAATGGCGCGGGTTATCACCTCAAGAGCGTAAAGCTATCATGCTTAAGTGGGCTAGTCTCATTGAACTGCATAGTGAAGAACTAGCGGCACTAGATTGTATAGATGCAGGTAAGCCTATCACTGAATGTTTAAATACTGATTTACCCGCAACCATTGAAACCTTTTATTGGTATGCCGAAGCGATTGACAAACTGTTTGGCAAAATTGCACCGACAAGCCATCAAGAATTGGGGCTGATAGTGCACGAGCCTATTGGCGTGGTTGGGGCGGTGTTACCGTGGAATTTTCCTGCTCAAATGTTTGCATGGAAAGTGGCTCCTGCACTTGCTGTAGGCAACTCGGTGATTGTGAAGCCTGCCGAATTAACCTCATTAAGTGCCTATCGTATGGTGGAACTGGCCTATGAGGCAGGTGTCCCTCAAGGTGCATTAAGTTTAGTTTGTGGATTAGGTGAAAAAGTCGGGGAAGCCCTTGGTCGCCATCATGATGTTGATATGGTGTCATTCACCGGTTCAACAGATGTGGGACGCTTATTTTTAAAATATTCCGCCGAAAGTAACTTAAAGGAAATTGTGCTCGAATGTGGCGGTAAAAGTCCTCAAGTAGTGTTTGAAGATGCAAACATTGACGCGGCAATTCCACATATTATGGCGGCTGCCTTTTGGAATATGAGTGAAAATTGCAGCTGCGGTTCTCGTTTAATTGTGCATGAAAGTATCAAAAAAACACTATTAGACAAGCTTGCTGTAGCGGTTAAAGAATGGAAAGTGGGTGACCCAAGGCAAGCGGATGTTTCAATTGGGCCAATGGTCGAACAGGCTCATTTTGAGAAAGTAAAATCCTTTTTAGATACCACGGTAAAAGAGGGAGGAAAATTAATTGCGGGTGGGAAAATCCATCATGAATTAGGTGCTGGGTGGTACATCGAGCCGACAATTTTTGATGAGGTCACACCTGACATGTCGCTATTTAAGCATGAAGTTTTTGGCCCTATCTTAGCCGTTACACCCTTTAAAACAGATGATGAAGCGGTCGCTTTGGCCAATGACACTCAATATGGTTTAGCGGCTTCATTTTATAGTCAAAACATTCACCGAGCCATGCAAATTGCACAGCGCATTAACGCAGGCACTGTTTCAGTCAATGGCTTTAGTGAAGGTAATATCACAACACCGTTTGGTGGCTTTCGTCAATCAGGTTTTGGCGGTAAAGATAACGGCTTAGAGGCATTTGAACAATATACTCAAACCAAGGTTATCTGGTTTATCCATCAGTAAAAACGTTGACCTGAGTGCCCAAGAGGACTCAGGTTTTTTTTACCCTGCAAATACAAATAAACAATTACAATAACGAAGGAGTACAAAATGGAAGCCATCGTTAATACAATCGTTGGTTACATCTGGGGTAATGCATTAGTGGTATTATCGCTAGGTGTTGGGCTCTATTTTACATTAGCGACTCGCGGTGTACAGTTTCGCTACCTTATTAAAATGGTGTGTTTGTTAAAGGAAAATAAAGCGTCAAAAGAAGGCATTTCCTCCTTCCAAGCATTCTGTTTAGCGTTGTCAGGACGTGTGGGGGTGGGGAATATCGCGGGGGTGGCGACAGCCATTGCCGCAGGTGGCCCCGGTGCGATTTTTTGGATGGTTGTCATGGGGTTATTAGGCGGAGCAAGTGCATTTATCGAATCCACACTCGCTCAAATATACAAACAGCGCTCTGATGACCAATACCGTGGAGGCTCCCCTTACTATATCGAGAAAGGGTTAAAATTGAAGCCATTTGCCATTATGGTGGCTGCCGTTATTTGCCTATCTTATGGTGTATTGGTTCCGGGTATTCAAGCCAATACCATAGCGGATTCCTTCCAATCCTCATTCAACTTACCCCCAATTGCGACAGGCGGCATTGTGACAGTGCTGATGGCATGGCTAATTTTTGGTGGTATAAAACGTATTGCGAGTGCAGCAGATAAGATTGTACCAATTATGGCTTTGGCTTATATCGTCATGATGGTGATCATCTTGGGTAGCCATTACGAACAAGTGCCGGCTATGTTCAGTTTAATTTTCCGCAGTGCGATGGGAATGGACGCTGTATTCGGTGGTATTATTGGTACGGCTGTTTCATGGGGGGTGCGTCGTGCGGTTTTTTCCAATGTGGCCGGTGCGGGTGAAGCCACATTTAGCTCTGCAGCCGCTGAGGTAAGCCATCCTGTAAAACAAGGGCTGATCCAAGCATTTTCGATTTA
This sequence comes from Providencia sp. PROV076, assembly GCF_028483405.1. Lineage (NCBI taxonomy): Bacteria > Pseudomonadati > Pseudomonadota > Gammaproteobacteria > Enterobacterales > Morganellaceae > Providencia > Providencia sp. PROV076. The sequence continues at coordinate 205,392 of NZ_JAMPRR010000005.1, forward strand.
TATTGATACTGTCGTTGTATGTACAGCATCGGGTCTGATGATCCTTGTCACGAATATGTATAACGTTTTTCCCGATGGTTCGGCAACGGCCTTAGTTGAATATGTCCCCGGGGTTGCAGCAGGAACCGCATGGACTCAGATGGCGGTATCAACCGTCTTTACTTCCGCAGGGTCAGGATTCGTCTCAATCGCTGTATTTTTATTCGCATTCACAACATTGATGGCTTATTACTATATCGCAGAAACCACAATTGTTTATCTTGATAGAAAATTGTGTTACCCCATTCTCAAATTGATACTGAAATTTGTATTTTTGATTATTGTTTTTATAGGAAGCGTGCAATCAGTCAGTTTAATGTGGAGTCTTGGTGATATCGGGTTCGGTAGCATGAGCTACCTCAATCTTATCGCCATTGTCTTCCTATCAAAACCTGCATTACGGGCACTGCGTGACTTTGAGCGGCAGGAAAAACTCGGTGTTGACCCAGTGTTTGACCCAAAAGTAGCAGGAGTAGAAAATGCAGAACTCTGGGAAGATATTAGCCGTGAATACCATGCACAAGGAGTAGGTATAGAACCGAAAGAGAAACAAAACAAAGGGATGGAATACCAAGAAAGAGAGGGTAAGAACTAGAAGAAAAATGGCGGTGAGGGAGGGATTCGAACCCTCGATACGTTGCCGTATACACACTTTCCAGGCGTGCTCCTTCAGCCTCTCGGACACCTCACCGTTTTTCTAAATCTGTTGTGGAGTAGGGAATAAAAACCTGCTCTGCAACGGGGCGCTACTATAGGGAAAATAGCGTCTTACGTCAACTCCCTATTTCTCCTTTTTCCGACTTTTGTTGCTGTTTAGCTAAATAAAAAACAATTTGATTATTATCTAATCTTAAATGTGACCGACTAAGGTAAATAATACTTTTGATGTTAATTTAAAACGGCAAGTCGTGGAGGTAAAAACCGTTAGCTAGTTAACAAAATTCTGATTGAGTAGCGTGTATAGGCTTGATTAACTTGAAAAGAAATGCCATTCGGCACACTCTGTTAGAAACCAAAGAGGAGTTGCCATGAATATTTTATTTTACCATCCATTTTTTGATTCAAAACAGTGGATTGACGGTATGAAAGCGCGATTACCACAGGTGAATATTCGCCAATGGGAAAAAGGGGATAACCAAAGTGCGGATTATGCCATGGTTTGGTTACCGCCTTATGAATGCCTTGCTGGCCGAAGTGATTTAAAAGGTATTTTTGCGTTAGGTGCGGGGGTGGATGCTATTTTAAAGCAAGAACAAGACAAACCTGGCACCTTACCGGCAGGCGTTCCTGTCATGCGTTTGGAAGACACGGGTATGGCGATCCAAATGGAAGAGTACGCTTGCGCGAAAGTGTTAAGCTATTTTCGTCGCATGGATGAATACCGGCAGTTGCAATCACAGCGTCAATGGAAGCAGTTACCAGCTTATCAACACGAAGATTTTGTTATCGGTGTGATGGGGGCTGGTGCATTAGGGCAAGCCGTTGCAAAGCGCTTAGTTAGCTTTGGTTTTCATGTAAGAACATGGAGCCGCTCTGAAAAGCAACTTGATAACGTGAAAAGTTATTTTGGTAATGACCAATTAGCCAGTTTTCTTTCTGGTACCCGTGTGGTTATTAACCTTCTGCCAAGTACACCAGAAACGGTGGGAATTTTAAACCAGCAGCTGTTTAGCCAGCTACAGCAAGGGGCATATGTCATTAACCTTGCACGTGGAGCCCATTTGGTTGAACAAGATTTGCTTGTAGCGCTTGAATCAGGGCAAGTTGCAGGTGCTGCACTGGATGTTTTTGCGAGTGAGCCGTTATCGCAAATGCACCCGTTCTGGACACATCCACGTATCGCTATCACTCCCCATGTTGCGGCCTTTACAAAACCGAAAGAAGCCATGGATATGATTGTCAGTAATATTGAACGCATTGAAGCAGGCCAAGCCCCTGTTGGTGTGGTTGATATGCAACGCGGTTATTAGCCACTTCTTTGTTGCGAGTGGTCTTTGTGATCACTCGCAATCATCACCCCTAATATCTTTCCTATTTTTTCGATATACTGAAAGTAACTGCTTCGGTCACGAGGTGTGACTACTGAATCTGTAAAATAGGATAATATATGAACGAATTTTCAATCGTCTGCCGTATTTTGGGGACACTATTTCAACGTAGTCCCTCTGATAGCCTCGTAAAGCCGCTTATTGATATGATTGCTCAAGATAAATTAAAAGCATCATGGCCATTGGAACAAGATGAGTTGTGGTCACGCATGGCGAAAGATCTCGATATCAATGCGGTTAATGCGGATTACCAAGCTCTGTTTGCAGGTGGATCCCCAGCAGTTTCAATGTTAGCGAATGATTACGATTCTGAAATTACAGAAGCAGAGGTTCGCGAATTTTTAACTGTGAGAGGAATGTCTTTGACGAATGCGCCAGCCGATGCCTTTGGTGCTTTACTACTCGCAGCTTCTTGGTTGGAAGACCAAGCGGCGGAAGATGAAACCGCCGCTCAAGAAGAACTATTTGATAGCTATATTCTTAGCTGGTATGGCAGCTTTTTAGGGAAGGTTGAGGCCCATGCAACAACCCCATTTTACCGTACTTTAGCCCAAATTACCCGTGATGCAGTTATCGCACTGCGTGATGAACTTGACTCAGATACGGAATAATTGTGACGCTGTCACTTTTGATTCTGGGTATTACTCTACTTTAGTCGTCAGTGTTGATTAATAATTTTGATTGAATTTGAACGAATAAGAAAGGCAACAGATTTTCCTGTTGCCTTTAATGCTTTTATCAATCGAAATTATTTATGGTTAAAATCAATCGACTAATGGAATGACCAGTTTGCCCGGTTTGATTTCCAGCCCTTTAGCGAGTTTCTTCGCGGTTGCTTCGGCAGCACCATTATCTGGATTCAACGCATAAACAGGCTGAGTTTCAAAGAAAGTTTCAAGTGAACTGTTTAAGTAAGGAATAACAGCTGACATAGCGGTATCCATATTTTCTGGCGTCACTTTGTAATTGCTAATATTCAATTCTTTTAAGTAAATTGAACCTGTTTTGGCGTCAAAGTAAGGACGCGCAGTGAGTGTCAGGTTAATTTGTGCTTCCGCTTTACCAATCAGCGAGTCTAATTTAACGGTTGCATCCCCCGTTAACGCGACTTTTCCTGGTTCACTACGGCCGATTTCTGATTTTAAATTCGCGAGCTGAATATCCGCATCAGCAAAACCCGTAATGCCGACTTTATGGTCATATTTTACTTTATTAGCAAGGTAATTATTAATTTGTGACTCACTAATACTAAACTCAGATAATTGGCTACAGCCCGATAACAGAGTGAGAAAGCCCACCATAGCAGCGATTAAAAACTTCTTCATAAAGACTCCTTTTACAGTAACACCGCTAGTTTAGCGCATTACTGCCCACTCAACATGACTGTTTCAATTTTTTTACGGTTAAATTGCTTATGAAGAGCCCATAAAGTGATAAAACCGATGATCCCTAATAAGAACCAAGGTAATTGTGGCATATTCCATTGGTGGCCAATATCGTACATCCAGCCGCCACCGGTATAACCGACAGCTCCGCCTAAAGCAAGGCCTAAGCGGCTAAAACCCATATAGCTGCCTCGGGCTCTAGGGTCAGCAAGTGACGCGCTTAATGTTTCTCTAGCAGGGTCAGCGGTTATTGTGCCGAGATAAAAGAGGCAAATAAGAGCAAATAACGTATTGAGAGAGGTTGTCATGCCAATTGGAAACATGCTGAGACTCATTAAAAATAGCCCGGCCATGAGTCGGTGTTCAAGGCGAAAATGTTTTTCGCTCCAACGAGCAATAGGGTAAAGCAATGTTAAAGATATTGCTGCTTCAATGGCATACATCCATTTGACGGCAGTAGGTGTGCCTGCTAATTCATTGACAACAATCGGAAACATAAGCATCACTTGTACTGACAACATAAAATAGCCTGCCAATGTGACCACATAAGTTACAAAACGCTTGTCTTTCAGTACGCGTCTCATGCCTTCTTTGATGGGGGTTCTGACAGTTGAGATCCGATAAGCGGGTAATAACCAAGCATTGCAGATGGCCGCAATGATAAAAACCGCAGCGCCAACCCAGCAGACATAATGGAAGTCATATTGCAATAACCAACTACCAATCAACGCGCCAATAACGGCTCCAGCACTGTCTTGCATTAAGAGTAAAGAATAAAAACGGCCGCGTTCATACGGGCGGGTTAATTTAATCACTAATGCGGTTCGTGGAGGGTCAAATAAGGTGCCACCCAGTGCTGAGAGGACGCAAGATAACCATAATACCCAAGGGTCATGGGCCACGGCCATCACCGCAAAACCACTGGCGCGTAATAACATCCCAATGACAATCATGGGTTTTGCGCCAAATCGGTCAGCAATAGCACCGCCAAAAATCCCCAAGCCCTGTTGAACAAACTGACGAATTCCTAAGGCAAAACCCACCACCACGGCAGCCCAACCCAGCTGATCAACAAACCGAATAGAAATAAGTGGAAAAACGACAAAAAAGCCGAGGACAACCAACATGTTGTCAAATAGGAGAAAATACTTACCAAGGCTTCTTGCCCGTGACACCTGCGCCATGAGACACCATTAGAAAAATAGCAAAGAGGGAATGTTTTTAAAATTACGTATCAATAATATCAGTATATTGCGGGGTAATAGATGATATATTTTTATCGATAAATATTCGTCATACTTCACTCTGTGACGGTGTTGACTGCGTTCGGCTACTTGGGTCACATACTCGTGCATGCTCCCCAATCTATCCTCTCTAGTCGCCTAGTCACAGAGCGAATTATTTAGAATATTATTAATTATCAAAGCATAGACTGTTGGTGGCTTTAGTGATGTATTGGTATTTTAATTTACATAATATGTTTTTCGTCAACGCATTGTAAGCTACACTTTAGCGTTCTAAGTTATTGGCTTGGAAAGAGAGAAAATATCTGGCTTTTTATTAATTAAGGGTTAACGATGTTTGGTTATCGTTCAAATGTACCGAAAGTGCGCCTTGTCACTGATAGAATGGTTATTCGTTTGACTTATGAACGTGATAACTATCGACTAGCTGATTATTACAGCCTGAACAAAGACTTTTTAATTCCATGGGAACCCATCAGGGACAAATCTCATTATCAGCCAGCAGGTTGGCAGAATCGGTTACAAGTCATGAATGAAATGCATCGAGAAGGGAGCGCTTTCCATTTCGTACTATTAGATAAAGAAGAAAACGAAGTGATGGGAGTAGCGAATTTTAGTAATGTATTGCGCGGCTCATTTTATGCATGTTATTTAGGTTATTCACTAGGTGAAAAATGGCAAGGTCAAGGCCTAATGTATGAGGCACTAACCCAAACTATCCGTTACATGCAGCAACACCAAAAAATACATCGAATTATGGCAAATTATATGCCTCATAATATGCGTAGTGGTAATTTATTGACCAAGCTTGGCTTTGAACGGGAAGGCTATGCAAAGCAATACTTACAAATCAACGGTGAGTGGCGTGACCATGTATTGACGGCGCTGACAGATAACACTTGGGCACTGAATAAAGCCTAAATTCCTAATTTACTTTTCAATCGTAGTCAGTTGCAGTGCACACTGTTAAACTGATGCGATTGTATTCTTTTAGTCTATCAATCATGAATTTATTAAAATCATTGGCGGCAGTAAGCTCCATGACCATGATGTCTCGTGTGCTTGGGTTTATTCGTGACGCCATTATCGCCCGAGTGTTCGGTGCAGGAGCCGCGGCTGACGCCTTTTTTGTCGCCTTTAAATTACCGAATCTTTTACGTCGAATTTTTGCTGAAGGTGCCTTTTCACAAGCCTTTGTCCCGATATTAGCGGAATATAAAAACCAGCAGGGAGAGGAAGCCACCCGTACATTTGTTGCTTATATTGCAGGGATGCTAACCCTCGCTTTAGCGATTGTGACCATCCTTGGTATGATTGCAGCCCCTTGGATCATTTATGTCACCGCACCTGGCTTTACCGACGACGCTGATAAGTTTGCGCTGACGACGGATCTTTTACGGGTTACATTTCCTTATATTTTTCTGATTTCACTGGCCTCTCTCGCAGGCGCAATCCTGAATACTTGGAACCGTTTTTCGGTCCCTGCATTTGCGCCAACGTTACTCAATGTCAGCATGATCATTTTTGCTGCTTTCGCCGCGCCTTACTTTAACCCACCCATTATGTCATTGGCGTGGGCTGTGTTGGTTGGCGGTGTTTTGCAACTTGTCTACCAGCTACCCCATCTTAAAAAAGTGGGCATGTTAGTGTTACCACGCCTGTCATTTCGTGATAGCGGGGTTTGGCGTGTAATGAAAATGATGGGGCCGGCAATTATCGGGGTTTCAGTTGCGCAAATTTCTTTAATTATCAACACAATATTTGCTTCTTTTTTACAATCTGGTTCAGTGTCATGGATGTATTACGCTGATAGGCTAATGGAATTGCCATCAGGGGTACTTGGTGTGGCTCTTGGTACTATTTTATTACCATCATTAGCGAAAAGTTTCACGAGCGGCAATCAAAATGAATATCGCCAATTAATGGACTGGGGATTGCGTCTTTGTTTATTACTTGCTCTACCCTGTGCGTTAGGGTTGGCAATACTCGCAGAAGCATTAACGGTATCGCTATTCCAATACGGTAATTTTACAGCGCATGACTCATTAATGACTCAATATGCCTTAATTGCTTACTGTGTAGGGTTAACAGGCATGATTTTGGTGAAGATTTTGGCACCAGGTTTTTATTCGCGCCAAAATATTCGCACGCCAGTGAAGATTGCGATTGTCACTTTAATTTTAACCCAATTGATGAACTTAGCCTTTATTGGCCCTTTACAACATGCAGGTTTAGCCTTATCTATTGGGTTAGCGGCGTGTTTTAATGCAGGAGTTCTCTATTGGCAACTGCGCAAGCAAGGTATTTTTCAGCCTTTAGCCGGTTGGAAAGGGTTTATATTTAAATTATTGATAGCGTTAATTGTAATGGGCGCTGTGCTGTTTGGTGTTTTACACTTTATGCCTTCTTGGCAAGACGGTAATATGCTGATGCGTATGCTACGTTTGATAGGCGTCGTGATTATTGGTGCAGGAAGTTATTTCGTAGCTTTATATGTACTCGGGTTCCGCCCTCGTGATTTTATGAAACGCAGTGTTGCCTAATTAATAAGCCGTCAATAACCTTTAAAGCCCAATTTTAATGAGAAGAGCTCATAAAATTGGGCTTTTTTTATCTCTGTAATCTGCGTCGTTAAGGAAAAAATAACCATAGATCTGTTCCCTTCAATTTCTAGTGAGTTCTTAAATTAATTCCAATAGTAACTGAATTATTAATTTCAAAATTATTTTATGAAATTTCAATTAATTGTTTTCATTGATAAAAATAATAGCCCACTCTATTTATGGGGTACATTGACTGGGTTGTTGTTACAACAATCAAGTGATAGGGAGATATTCAATTCATTGAATATTATTTGTTGACCGATGTCAACGGAATGATTATGTTATGTATCTCGGGGGTCAATGAAAAAACATCCGAACAAGCATATTCAGGCTGCTATTGAATATGCGATAGAAAATGGCTGGCTCTGGGTTAGTGCAGGGAACTCATCACATACTTTTTGCAAGTTACGCTGTGGTAACGCAGTAGATGAACACAAAACACATATGATGAGTGTCTGGTCAACGCCGAAAATCATGGAAGTGCATGCTAAACAGATTATACGTAAAGTTAATCACTGCATTGCTCTTTTCAGGTAATCAAAGCGGCTTAGGCCGCTTATTCATACTATATGGGATAATTATGGCACTATTTACTTTCACATTAACACTATCTGGTGTGACTGCAGATACTGAAGGCTTAGTTGATACCTTATTTGCTGCAGGCTGTGACGATGCATTGGTGTGTTTCTATGGTAAATCGGTTTATTTAGAATTTGATAGGGAAGCGGAGTCTTTAGATCTTGCCATTGAAACAGCGATCACAGACATCGAAAGTATATCGCTGAATATAAAAGTGGAATCGATTGATTCCGCTTTAGTTGGGTTAAGTGATATTGCCGAATTGACAGGACTAACTCGTCAGGCAGTGGCTTTATTGAAAGATGGGGCTAGAGGTAAAGGCCATTTTCCAGCACCCGTACAACGCTTGAATGGCGCATCCCCGTTATGGGACTGGGCGAGCGTTGCTCATTGGTTACAACAGAATAACAGGTTGGCGCATAGCCCTGAACTTTATGAACAAGCAAAAACACTTTGCAAATGGAACTTAGTGCTTCGCAATTGTGCAAATGAACATGTTGAGGAATTGCAAAAATTAACATCAAAGTTAGCAAAGCAACGCAAACAAAAACGGCTCACCGAAGTGAACCGTTAATAGGCTATTTATTGATTTGAATTACATTCTTTCAACGGTTTCAATGCCCAGTGTATCTAGGCCCGTTTTTAATGTTTTTTGAGTTAATGCCGCTAATTTCAAGCGGCTTTGGCGCTGGGCTTCGTCATCAGCTGACAAGATAGGGCAGTGCTCATAGAAACCAGAGAATAAACCGGCTAACTCATACAAATAAGCACACATCACATGAGGTGTACCATCACGTGCAACAGTGAGAATGGTTTCTTCAAACTGTAATAAACGTGTTGCAAGCGCAATTTCACGCGGGTCTTGTAATGAAATAGGCAGAGTTAGGTCTGTGTGGGTTAAATTAGCTTTCTTGAAAATAGAGGCCACACGGGTATACGCATATTGCATATACGGTGCGGTATTTCCTTCGAAAGCTAACATGTTGTCCCAATCGAAAATATAATCAGTCGTTCTGTTTTTGGATAAGTCAGCGTACTTAACTGCCCCAATACCAACCACATTCGCAACGTTAAGCAATTCATCTTCAGACATATCCGGGTTTTTCTCACGGATTAATGTTTGAGCGCGTTCAACCGCTTCATCAAGCAAGTCTGATAAACGGACGGTACCACCTGTACGAGTCTTAAACGGTTTGCCATCTTTCCCTAACATCATCCCGAACATATGGTGCTCAAGCGCCATCGATTCAGGGATGTAACCTGCTTTACGGACGATGGTCCATGCTTGCATCAAATGTTGATGTTGGCGTGAGTCAATATAGTAAAGAGAACGGTCAGCATGAAGGGTTTCGTAACGGTATTTAGCACAGGCGATATCGGTTGTTGTATATAAGAAGCCACCATCTTTTTTCTGGACGATCACGCCCATTGGTTCGCCTTCTTTATTTTTGAATTCATCAAGGAAAACAACCGTTGCACCTTCACTCTCAACGGCTAAACCTTTGGCTTTTAAGTCAGCAGCAATGCCTGGAAGCATGCTGTTATATAAGCTTTCACCCATCACGTCATCTTCGGTCAATGTGACATTTAAGCGGCGATAGGTTTCTTGGTTCTGCTGCATAGTGATATCGACTAATTTGCGCCACATTTGGCGGCAATATTCATCACCGGATTGCAATTTTACAACGTAGCCACGGGCACGTACTGCGAACTCTTCATCTTCGTCGTAGTGTTTTTTAGCTTCGCGATAAAACTCTTCGAGGTCAGCAAGCGCCATATCGGTGGCATCTTCATTTTGCACTTTTTCAAGATAAGCAATTAACATACCAAATTGCGTACCCCAATCACCGACGTGGTTGGCACGAATGACTTTATGACCAATAAACTCTTGGGTACGTGCAGCTGCATCACCAATGATGGTTGAACGCAAGTGACCCACGTGCATTTGTTTTGCGACATTAGGCGCTGAATAGTCAATGACAATCGTTTCAGGCTTGACTGGTGCGACGCCTAGGCGTTGTGATGCTAATGCCTCTTCAACGTGTTTTTCAACCCACGTTGGTTCAAGGAAAATATTAATAAAGCCAGGGCCGGCAATTTCAACTTTGCTGGCAATCCCTTCCAAATCTAAGTGATTAACAAGCTGTTCAGCCAGTTGTCGCGGAGCTATCCCCATCTTTTTAGCCGCGCCCATCACTCCATTCGCTTGATAATCACCAAACTGAGCTTTAGCGGACTGACGCACAAGTGCATCACTGCCTTCTGGAGCACCCGCTGCTAACATCGCAGCACTAATTTTATCTGAAAGAATCGCCTGAATATTCACCGAATTACCTTAAATTACGAACCATAGTTACCGCATTGTGCCATCACATGCGTATAACTAAAAGGTTGAAGAGAAAAATCGGCAGGTTTTATACCACATTTTGGGGCTCTCATGCTACAGTCTGCGCCATTGTTTAGCAGATAAGTTTTTGTAAAGAGAGGGCTTTAGATGCCACAATTTAGCAAAATTTCGCAATTACAAGATTTATGGGATGACCTACCTGTGTTTATGGGTAAATTACAACAGTTGGCGCAGGAATTGAACTTATCATTGTCATCTTTTCCGATAGATCATATTTCGGTGCGTTGCCATCATATGGCAACTGCAGAACGTTGGCATCAAGGGTTAATGGGATGCGCTGAGCTTTTATCTGACAATGTTATCAATGGCAGGCCAATTCGTTTATATGAGTTAAAAGAGCCATTAAACGTCGCGGGTCAAGATGTATTTATTATTGAATTGCCTTTCCCAAAAGACAAAATTTACCCGAAAGAAAGTTGGGAACATATCGAAATGGTGATTGATGTTGAGCCGAGTCAGCTAGAAACCGCAGCATTCCAGTTATTACCTGATCCTTTACCCCAAGGGTATCGTATTAAAGTAAGCCAACCCAAAGGGCAGCAAGAAAGGTTGCCAAATCCAACATTAGCAGTGTCAAATGGTGAAATAACGGTTAAATACCATCCTTTCACACTAAAAAAGATAATTGAAAGTGAAAAATAAGTGATGCAATTAACGTTATTGATTAATAGTACACGTTAACTTTTAGTGCTGTGATGTCTATCCGATAACATTTTCCAATAAATGGCATTATTAAGCGAATTGTTAACGTTTAACATTAAATTTTTTTCATTATTTTGGGGCATATAAAACCCGTGTTTTATTGCTCTATTTCGGAGGTCGTAATGGCAAAACTGGAAATCTGTTGTTTCGGAATTGAATGTGCCCAAGTGGCTCAAGAATATGGTGCAGATCGTATCGAACTATGCTCTGGTGCTGCAGACGGTGGCCTGACCCCCAGTTATGGTTACCTGAAATTAGCCAAAGAGAAACTGCATATTCCAGTTCATCCTATTATTCGCCCTCGTGGTGGCGATTTTTGCTATAACATTAACGAATTTGACGTGATCCGTGAAGATTTAATTATGATTAAGGAAATGGGGTTTTCAGGTGCCGTTATCGGTATATTGGATAGTGAAGGGCGCATTGATATCAACAGAATGCATTCATTGATGGAAATTGCACAAGGGATGAATATTACCTTCCACCGCGCATTTGATATGTGTATTAACCCATTATTAGCTTTAGAACAATTAAACGAACTCGGTGTTGCGCGTATTTTAACTTCTGGGCAGCAACAAAGTGCGGAGTTGGGTTTACCGCTTTTGAAAGAACTCCATGAAAAAAGCCAGCAAATTAATGGCCCACAGATTATGGCAGGTGCGGGAGTACGTTTAGCTAACCTAAGTAAATTTATGGAAATCGGTTTATCTGAGGTACACAGTTCCGCAGGGAGAACGGTGCCATCAACCATGAGTTACCGTAAAGTAGGGGTAACAATGGCCTCTAATAGCGAAACGGATGAATTCACCCATTACTGTGTTGATGGCCCTACGGTAGAAGCGATGAAGGACTTTATTTCTATTACTGAAAAAGTTTCCGTTTAATTGCCGCTAGCCACAATAGGCAGCTTGACGCTAGACATTTTAAATAGATTGTTATTCTCTAAGGAAAATCAACTAGTTGGTTTTCCTTGTTATTTTTCAGCTAACCCATGGTTGGTTACCATTAAAATACCAAATAAAGAAACTTATAATATTGTTTATTTATCATTAATAGCTCAATTATTGCTTGTGTTGATACACGTCAATTAACCCTTATTTTTATAAGGCTACTATCTAATTACTATAAGAATACTAAGTAATTCAATTTATAATAATTAATGAGGTAGCAATGTAATGATCAATAAAATCAGGGAAAAAGCGCTGAGTCGGAGACAGTTTATTCAAGCCTCTGCCTCTGTCGCCACGACAACAGCTATTGCCAGCTCCATCTCTCTACCTTTTTCCGCTCAAGCAACACCCACCATTACAATCCAACCAGACGAAGTCAGCGAAAAAATCAAATACAGTGCATGCTTGGTCAACTGTGGTAGCCGCTGCCCACTCAAAGTGCATGTAAAAGATGACGTTATTACTCGCATATCGAATGAAACCATGTATGACGACACCCAATTTGGTTTACATCAAATACGCCCCTGTTTGAGAGGGCGCTCTGTTCGTTGGAAAACCTATAACCCAGACCGCTTGAAATACCCATTATTGCGTACAGGTAAACGGGGGGAAGGAAAGTTTAAACGGATCAGCTGGGACGAAGCGACGACGATTGTGGCTCAAAAACTGCGCTCAACCATTGATACTTATGGTAATGAAGCGATTTACTACCAGTATGGCTCAGGGTCTACCGGTGCTAATTTACAAGGGCGTAATGCCTGCAAGCGTCTATTAAACCAACTAGGTGGGTTTCTTGATCAACATGGAACTTACTCAACTGCACAAATAAACGGTGTTATTCCGTATGTCTACGGCAAGTTAGATGATTCATTACTGTCTGAAATAGCGAATAGCGATTTAGTCGTGATGTTCGGCCATAATATTGCGGAAACGCGTATGTCCGGTGGTGGTCAGTTCTATGAAACCTTAAAAGCATTAGAAAAAAGCCAAGCCAAAGTGATTATTATTGACCCGCGTCGTACTGATAGCGTGACAACGCTAGGCGCTGAATGGATCCCAATCTATCCGGGCACTGACGGTGCGCTTGTGGCTGCAATTATCCATACATTAATTAAAGAACAATTAACGGATGAGGCTTTTTTAGCGAAATATTGTGTGGGCTGGGATAGCCAGACACTTCCTGAGTCAGCGCCACAAAATGGCTCATATAAGGATTATATTTTAGGGCTCGGTGATGATGGTGTTGAAAAAACACCTCAGTGGGCTAGCCAAATTACAGGTGTTTCGCCAACCCGTATTGTTCAGTTGGCTCGTGAGCTGGGTAATGCAAAAGCAGCGTGGATTTCTCAAGGCTGGGGATTACAAAGAACCGCATCGGGAGAGCAAGCGGCCCGGGCAGTGATGATGTTACCGATTGTCACGGGGCATATTGGACGCCCTGGGACGAATGCGGGAGGATGGGGAGGTAACGTGGCGTATTCTGTGCCTGGTTTTGCTATTCCAAACCCAGTTAAAACCAAAATCCCGTGTTTTATGTGGACCGATGCGATTGCGCGCGGAACCGAAATGACCGCAACAAATTCAACATTGCTCGGTAAAGAGCGTCTTGAAACCAACGTGAAATTTTTATGGCACTATGCGAGTAATGTCACGGGTAATCAACATTCTGATTTGAACAAAACCCATAAAATTCTAACAGATGAATCCCTATGTGAATTTATTTTAGTTTGGGATACGCATATGACACCATCGACTAAATATGCGGATTTGATTCTACCCGATGTGACCAGTGTTGAATCGAATGATTTAATTAATAATTCGTATGCAAGCGGTGCTTACCATTATGCTATTCGTCTACAAAATGCGATTACGCCATTATGGGAGTGTCGCCAATCTTATGATGTTTTAACGGATATTGCTGAAAAGCTGGGTATTAAAGACCAATTTACCGAAGGTCGTACTCATGAGCAGTGGATCGAACATTGCTATAACCTAATGCGAGAAAAAAATCCCCATTTGCCAACATTTGAAGAAACGAATGACATGGGAATTGTTGATAGGAAATTGGCAAACAGTGCAGATTATATTGCATTAAAACCATTCAGAGACTCACCTGAAACTGCGCCATTACCAACCCCATCGGGTAAAATTGAAATTTATTCAGAAAGGCTCGCTAAGATAGCGAAAGAGTGGGAATACCCTACTGACCAGCGAATTCCTGCTGTGCCTGAATATTGTGTGAATACGGAAGGTGTTGAAAACAAAAAAACTAAGCAAAAATATCCGCTGCAAATGACGGGCTATCACGATAAAGGCCATGCGCATTCATCATATTTTAATATTGCTGTGTTACGTGAAGCCGTGCCTCATCAATATTGGATTAACCCAATTGATGCATCAACTCGTGGTATTCAAGATGGTGATATGACTGAAATTTTCAATGACCGCGGACGTATGCATATTAAAGCGAAAGTGACTGAGCGCGTATTACCGGGGGTGATTGCGGTTCCGCAAGGTGCTTGGCGGGAAGTCAATGAGGAAGGGGTCGATATCGGTGGTTGTATCAATACACTAACCACACAACAGCCTTCAGCTCTCGTTAAAGGGAATCCACAACATACTAACTTAGTTGACGTGAAACGTGCATAAGGAGCGACAAATGAAACAGTATGGTTTTTATTTCGACTCAACAAAATGCACAGGATGTAAAACGTGTCAGGTGAGTTGTAAAGATGAGAAAGACCTTGATTTAGGGCCTAAATTTCGTCGGGTGTATGAGTTTGGTGGTGGTAGTTGGCAGCAGCAAGAGGGGATATGGCAGCAGAATGTTTATAACTACTATCTATCAATTTCCTGTAATCATTGCTCTAACCCAACATGTGTTGAAGGTTGCCCAACAGGGGCGATGCATAAACGTGAGCAAGATGGGTTAGTCGTGGTAGATCAAACCATTTGTGTTGGATGCCGTTACTGCGAGTTACGTTGTCCATACGGTGCACCGCAGTATGACGAAAAGAAAAAATTGATGAGTAAATGCGATGGATGCTATGAACGTGTCGAAAAAGGGATGAAACCGGTTTGTGTTGACTCCTGTCCACAACGTGCATTGGATTTTGACGATATCAATATTCTACGTGAACGTCATGGCAATATTAGTGGGGTCGCCCCCATGCCAAATCCGTCTCTTACTAATCCTAATATTGTGATTAAACCGCATAAAGATGCCAAACCTTGTGGTGAAAAGAGCGGTAAATTACAAAATCCAGCAGAGGTATAATATGCACGAACTTCCACTCGTTTTTTTCACTGTATTGGGGCAGTCAGCGGCAGGTTTATATTTGTTGGCGTATGCAAGCCGAAGACTGGGTATGTTGAGTGAAAACCAATTACGTCATGCCAATATAGCTGCATTCGTCATTATGATCATTGCACTAGTGATTGGTGGTTTGCACGTTGGGCAGCCACTGCGCTTCTTCAATATGCTTTTAGGAGTTGGCCGTTCACCAATGAGTAATGAAGCCTTACTCAGTGGTATTTTTGTCGCTTTTGGGGCTGCAACTTTATTATTTACCTTGTTTATTAAAAGTAAGGTGCTGAGTGAACTGTGTAACGTTGCCACGGTTATTTTTGGTTTGGCATTCGTATGGTCAATTCCTCAGGTTTATAATATTGCCACAGTAGCGAACTGGTTTACTGTTTTCACGACATTACAAATGTGGATGACACTGCTAGTTGCTGGTGGCGCATTAGCGATTTTATTCGGGGCTCAGCGGTTGGGGGCGATGGCATTTTTGATTGGCTCAATTATGATTTTTGCCATTCGTGCAGCTTATGTGTCATTCTTAGGCGAGACAGGGCCTGAAATTAGTGCCGAACAAGCGGGTTTTTGGAGCTTCCAGTTAGTCGTCTTAGCGGTGATGCTGTTTGTTTATCCTGCTCTGTTATATCGCGGAAGAAATTCATTCGCACTATTAGGCCTATGTGCGCTAGCGGTTATTTTAGCCGAGTTATCTGGCCGAATTGCCTTCTATAATTTATGGCAAATAACAATGTAATCGCTTGTTTACTAGTATGATAATAAATGCCTATGATTTGATTGCCATAGGCATTTTATCTTTATGGCTTACGAGCAACTAAAATTGCACGTAGTGGTGCGGGGTAACCTTCGATAGTTTTAGTTT
Source organism: Providencia sp. PROV076 (assembly GCF_028483405.1). Classification (NCBI taxonomy): domain Bacteria; kingdom Pseudomonadati; phylum Pseudomonadota; class Gammaproteobacteria; order Enterobacterales; family Morganellaceae; genus Providencia; species Providencia sp. PROV076. Next base: position 221,530 of record NZ_JAMPRR010000005.1, read on the forward strand.
TATCATTTGGGTCTAAAAATTCAGCCAGTGAATCTGTTTTCATCCACTGTGTGCGGCGTTGCTCTTCCAAAGAGGTTACTTCTTGGTCAACAATTCGCACATCAACAAAGCCGCATTTTTCCAACCAAACTTTGAGCATTTTAGCGGAAGGAATAAAATAGACATTACGCATTTGGGCGTAACGGTCACCGGGGATCAAACACTGAAATTCATCCCCCTCAATAACCAGGCTCTCTAATACCAATTCGCCTTCACTCACTAATTGGTTCTTAAGTTGCCATAAATGGTCGAGCGGTGAACGGCGGTGGTAAAGTACACCCATTGAAAATACGGTATCAAATGCCTTCAATTCGGGCAGTTGTTCGATACCTAAAGGCAATAAGTGGGCACGTTGGTCATCACCTAGTAGCTTTCTGACGGCTTCAAATTGGCATAAAAATAGTTCAGTTGGGTCGATACCAACAACAAATTTGGCATCTTGCCCTAACATACGCCACATATGGTAGCCACTGCCACAACCAACATCTAAGACATAGCGGTCTTTGAGTGATGAAATATGGGGTAGTACGCGATCCCATTTCCAGTCTGAGCGCCATTCAGTATCAATATTCACGCCATAGAGAGAAAAAGGGCCTTTACGCCATGGCATTAATTGTTCAAGAATATTATTCAGACGTCGCGTTTCGCCCGCAGTGAGTTCGGGTTCGCGCGTTGCTGTCACGCTATTGCGTAAATCCAAATGGGTAGGAACCATAACGGGTAGGTTATCTAGCATTTTCTCCCATGAGGAAAATCCACCGTGTAACCCTTGTTTTTTCCATTCTGAAAGTTGTGCCGGAAGCGTTTCAAGCCAATGACTTAGAGGGCCAACCGCAATTTGTTGGTAAAAACGACCAAAATCAATCATGCCTAGGCCTCTTTAACCGCTAACAGTGAACCAAAATTAAAGCACTGGAACCAAACTTCACAGTGAGTAAAACCGACATTTTTTAAACGCGCTTTATGTGCTTCAACAGAGTCTGTGAGCATCACGTTTTCTAACATACTGCGTTTTTGGCTAATTTCTAATTCACTATAGCCATTTGCCCGTTTGAAGTCGTGATGCATATTGAACAATAATTCACCGATTTCGTTGTCTTCGAAATTGAATTTCTCAGAAAGCACTAAAATACCGCCGGGTTGTAGCCCTTGATAAATTTTACTGAGTAATAATTGGCGATCTTCTGGGTTGAGAAACTGTAAGGTGAAATTGAGCACAACCATGGAAGCATTTTCAATATTTACATCGCGAATATCGCCTTCGATAACGTCAACCGGTGTGTCGGCACGATACGCATCAATATGGCGGCGGCAACGTTCAACCATTGCAGGGGAGTTATCAACAGCAATAATTTTGCTTTTTTCTACTGTAATATTACGCCTTATTGATAAGGTTGCTGCACCTAAAGAGCAGCCTAAATCGTAAACATGGCTGTTGGGCTTGACAAAACGACCCGCTAGCATGCCAATCATCGTAATAATATTAGAGTACCCTGGCACGGAGCGTTGGATCATATCAGGGAATACTTCAGCAACTTTTTCATCGAATTGCCAGTCACCAAGGTTAGCGATAGGCGCAGAGAAAAGGCGGTCTTTTGAGGTTGGATCCGAATTTGACATAAGTTCTGTATTAAGCAAAAACAAAAGTAGTGGAGGATTGTATCAGAAAGGCAGTCTACTGAAAATCAATCCATAAGCAATGAAATAATGAGCGGCACATTAATAACTCGTGCCGTTACAGAGAATAAAAACTAAAGATTAAATGAAACGATTTGCAGCCAAGGTAGGTAATAAGTATTGGCGATAACCATTAGTGCCATAGCAAGGTAAGTGGCTACCATACCTGAACGGCGATATGAATAATCGTGATTTTTCAAGCCGTAAGAGTGCAGTAATCGGCCTGCAATTAAGATCAGACCACAAATATGAATCATCCACACTTGCGCGCCATTCATTTCCATTAAAAGCAGTAAAATCAATGAGATGGGAATGTACTCGATGGCATTACCATGAACGCGGATAGCGGTTTGTAACTCATAAAAACCGCCATCACCATAGGCTATACGGTATTGATTACGCAACTTCACAACATTTAAAGATAATCTAAGCAGCAGTAAGGCACCCAGTACAGCATACAAAGAGCTGACCATTTTTTACTCCACCATAAAACGAATCAAACTATGAAAACACCTAAAAATATAAGTTATAGTAATGGGTATTGACAATATTTTGTGAATTGTAAATCCTAAAAAGCCGTTAGACAAATGAAATCACAACTTTTTTGAGTCAGTCTTACACTCTATTTAATCAAACCTTCTTTTTTTAAGCGAGTTAAAATAGTCACCGCTGTGCTTGAGCAGCGAGGTAAATCGTTAATGCTAAACCAATCCAATTCAGCAATCTCAGCGGCGGGTTGTGGCTCCCCTGTATAGTCCGCAAAGTAACAACGAATACGGACTTGCGTTCCATCTGATTTTCCATCAGCAGGGCCAATGAACTCACCATAAAACCGGATAGAAGCGGTATCTAGCTCAAGTTTTAATTCTTCGGCAATCTCACGGCAGAGTGCTTGTTCGTCAGTCTCACCTTGCTCACGTTTTCCACCGGGTATATAAAATAAACTTTTATTATGGGAACGCACCATCGCAATTTTGTGGTCTGATAAGGCGATCAACCCAAGCTTATCAATGATTTTAACACTCATAATAGGGACACCCTGTTATTTAACGATGATAAGAGAATTATTGCTGTAAGTGAGTCATTAAGTAAACTGATAAAATTACTTAATGACTTAAATTATATTGTTTAAAAATTATTTTTTCTCAACGATTTTTACCAATTCATAACGAATACTTGGGGCATCAGCCGGTGGGTTTGGTACATCGAATTGCTTCACTTGTATAGTATAAGAGAAGCCTGGTTGATATTCGAAGCCTTGAATTGAGCTATAAAAAAGTTGCCAGTCATCACTTGGGTTTTCTTTCACTTTCATACATTTCATTGGGGCAACGCCCATACAATCAGCAAGTGAAGAATCAATATAAAAAGTTTTTGTATTATCAGTCTCTGCGGGTTTCATGTTCTGGCATCCAGCAAGTAGTACGAACATGGAAGTGGCAAGTATAATTTTTTTCATGGGTAGTCCTTAAACTGCAGATGGTGATTAATTTCAGCGCTATATCTATATATTTTGATTATAGCAAACTGAAAAAGGTAACGATTCTGAAATAGAAAGATTAATGATTAAAGCGATATTTATTAACCAATAATTGAATTGGAATACATTAAGTGGTGGTTTTTCACTCAAAAAGGTATCGAACTGATGAAATAAACCTTTGCTGCAATATGTACATGGTGCGGATAGTCCCTTAAAATCGATAGGATCATCGTGATAGACGTCTATCTCGCTATTCAATTTTATTGTTGTTGATTAGAAAAACAATAATTGATGAAAATATGATTAAAAACAAAATGGTTTACGCGTTATGTAGAATACGTAACTATTTGTCTAACAGAATTTCCTGTATAATGTCTGCCTTTTTGACATTCTGAATTTTCAGCCCGTGTTTCGCAGATAAATAGGGTTCAGCAAAATGCCAAAATCCCGCAGCAAGCAAAAGCACAACAGCTGAGTAAAAGGATATTGTATGCGTACTAATTATTGTGGGCAGTTAAACATCGCTCACGAAGGCCAAAAAGTCACTCTTAGTGGATGGGTAAACCGCCGTCGCGATTTAGGTGGTTTGATTTTTATCGATATGCGTGACCGTGAAGGGATCGTGCAAGTTTTCTTCGACCCCGATCGTAAAGACATATTTGAAAAAGCGTCAGAACTGCGTAATGAGTTCTGTATCCAAATCACAGGGACAGTACGCGCACGTCCAGATAGCCAAAAAAATAAAGATATGGCAACGGGCGAAATTGAAGTTTTTGCTGAAGAACTGAATGTTTTCAATAAGTCAGAGCCACTACCATTAGATAGCAACCAAACGAATACAGAAGAGCGTCGTTTAAAATATCGCTATTTAGATTTGCGCCGTCCAGAGATGTCTGAGCGTCTGCGCACGCGTGCCAAAATTACCAGCTTTGTTCGTAACTTTATGGATAACGAAGGGTTTTTGGACGTTGAAACGCCAATGCTAACCAAAGCAACACCAGAAGGTGCTCGTGACTATTTAGTGCCAAGTCGTGTTCATAAAGGTAAATTTTACGCATTACCTCAATCACCGCAACTGTTTAAACAGTTGCTGATGATGTCAGGCTTTGACCGTTATTATCAAATCGTAAAATGCTTCCGCGATGAAGATTTACGTGCAGACCGCCAGCCTGAATTTACCCAAATCGATGTTGAAACCTCTTTCATGACCGCAGAGCAAGTGCGTGAAATTATGGAACGTATGATCCGTAATTTATGGTTAGAGGTAAAAGGGGTTGATTTAGGCAACTTCCCAATCATGACCTTTGCGGAAGCTATGCGTCGTTATGGTTCAGATAAACCAGACTTACGTAATCCAATGGAGCTGGTGGATGTGGCGGATATCGTAAAAGATGTTGAATTTGCGGTGTTCTCAGGCCCAGCAAATGACCCGAAAGGCCGTGTTGCAGCTCTGAAAGTTCCTGGTGGCGCAGCTATGACGCGTAAACAAATCGACGAATATGGTCAATTTGTTGGTATTTATGGTGCGAAAGGCTTGGCTTGGATGAAAGTCAACGAGCGAGCTAAAGGCCTTGAAGGCATTCAAAGCCCAGTTGCAAAATTCTTGAGTGAAGATGTGATTAACCAGTTATTAGACCGTACTGGTGCTGTTGATGGCGATATCTTGTTATTCGGCGCGGGCGCAAAAAATGTGGTGACCGATTCAATGGGTGCGTTACGTTTGAAAGTCGGTCGTGACTTTGAATTAACCGATTTAAATAGCTGGCAACCACTGTGGGTGATTGATTTCCCAATGTTTGAAGATAATGGTGAAGGCGGGTTAACTGCGATGCACCATCCATTTACTTCACCTAAAGATTTCTCACCTGAAGAACTGGCGAGTAAACCTGAAGAAGCCGTTGCTAATGCGTATGATATGGTCATCAATGGTTACGAAGTTGGTGGTGGTTCAGTACGTATTCACCGCAATGAAATGCAACAAACAGTATTTAGCATTTTAGGTATTAATGAAGAAGACCAACGTGAAAAATTTGGCTTCTTATTGGATGCATTGAAATATGGTACACCGCCACACGCAGGTTTAGCATTTGGTCTTGACCGTTTAGTCATGTTGTTAACAGGCACTGATAATATTCGTGATGTTATTGCTTTCCCGAAAACAACAGCAGCTGCGTGCCTAATGACGAATGCACCGAGCCATGCGAATCCTGATTCATTAACGGAACTCGCTATCGCGGTGGTTGCGAAAGACGAAGAGTAAGTTCAATGAAAAAATATAAGCGCCCGGAATCAGTATTAGTCATTATTGTGGCTCAAAGTAGTGGGCGGGTGCTTATGTTACGACGTAAAGACGACCCAAACTTCTGGCAATCAGTGACTGGAAGTTTGGAGCCTGATGAAAAGCCGTACGAAACGGCGTGTCGTGAAATTAAAGAAGAGACAGGTTTTGAGGTTGAACAAAACCAGCTACAAGATTTGTCGCACAGTATTATCTTTGAAATTTTCCCGCATTTCAGGCATCGTTATGCACCCGATGTTACGCATTGTAAAGAACATTGGTTTAAAATGGTGCAAAGTGAAGAAAAAATGCCATTACTGACGGAACACAGTGAATTTCGTTGGCTAGCCCCCGATGAAGCAGCGAGCTTAACGAAATCCTGGAGCAACAGTCAGGCTATTTTAGAATTTGCTGTTTAATTATTTATTGACGTTTTTTGGAGATATTTCATGGCAGGTCATAGTAAATGGGCCAACACCAAACACCGTAAAGCGGCACAAGATGCTAAACGCGGTAAAATTTTCACTAAAATTATCCGTGAATTAGTGACTGCAGCTCGTTTAGGTGGTGGTGATCCCGCAACTAACCCGCGTTTACGTGCGGCTATAGATAAAGCATTATCTAACAACATGACTCGTGACACTTTAAACCGTGCTATCGCACGTGGTGTTGGTAATGATGATAATGATAATATGGAAACCATCATTTATGAAGGTTATGGCCCAGGTGGAACGGCTGTTATGGTTGAATGCTTAAGTGATAACCGTAACCGTACTGTTTCTGAAGTGCGTCATGCATTTACTAAAACGGGTGGTAACTTGGGTACAGACGGTTCCGTTTCTTACTTATTTACTAAACGCGGCGTGATCACTTATGCACCTGGCGTTGATGAAGATGCCATAATGGATGCGGCATTAGAAGCAGGCGCTGATGATGTTGAAACTTATGATGATGGTGCAATCGATGTCTACACAACGCCAGAAACGTTTGGTGAAGTGAAAGATGCACTAGATGCTGCAGGTTTCACCAGTGAAGCCGCAGAAGTATCGATGATCCCATCGACTAAAGCGGAGTTAGATGCAGAAACGGCTCCTAAATTATTACGTCTTATTGATATGTTAGAAGATTCAGACGACGTACAGGAAGTTTACCACAATGGTGATATTTCTGACGAAGTCGCTGCCACACTGTAAGTCGTGAGGCACTAAGTGGCCATTTAGTCATTTAGCATAATCCGCGTAGAGAAAGCCGGCTGGCGCAGCCTGCTTTCTCTAACGCCTTCTATTCTTTCCTTTCCTTTATCCGCTATACTTTCTTTGAATCGACGAGCTAACTAAAACAGTTTAATTAATATAACGAGGAATAAATAAACGTATATGGCGATTATTTTAGGTATTGACCCCGGTTCTCGTGTTACGGGATACGGTGTTATTCGCCAGCAAGGCCGGCAATTGCTGTATTTAGGCAGTGGATGTATTCGTACCCAAGTTGATGATTTACCAAGTCGTCTGCAACGAATTTATGCGGGTGTCTCGGAAATTATCACCCAATATCAACCTGATGTATTATCCATTGAACAAGTTTTTATGGCGAAGAATGCGGATTCAGCATTAAAACTTGGTCAAGCCCGAGGGGTTGCAATTGTTGCTGCTGCAAACATGAATATACCCGTATTCGAATATGCGGCTCGCCAAGTGAAACAGACGGTTGTAGGCACAGGAGCTGCAGAAAAAAGCCAAGTACAACATATGGTTAAATCTATTCTGAAGTTGTCGGCGAGCCCACAATCTGATGCGGCAGATGCTTTGGCAATTGCGATTACACATTGCCATTTCAATCAAAACCTTTTAAAAGTTGGCGACCCACGGTTAGTTTTAACTCGCGGCCGTTTAAGATAGCGAGTTTATCTTAAACAGAATCGCTTATTAATAAATAGCGCGTAGCTGGATATGCATCCAGCATTTTTTGTGGTATAAACAACGGTATTAATGATAATAAACCAACCTGTTCAGGGTTTAGATAGTATGTTCAGGGTTTAGATAGCAATAGAGGGCTTCAATGTGATAGGTCGTTTACGTGGTATTGTTTTAGAAAAGCAACCTCCAATCGTATTATTAGAGCTACAAGGTGTCGGTTATGAAGTTCATATGCCGATGACTTGTTTCTATGAATTACCCGAAATTGGTCAAGAAGCGATTGTTTTCACTCATTTTGTTGTTCGTGAAGATGCCCAATTATTATATGGCTTTAACGACAAGCAAGAAAGGGCGCTATTTAAAGAACTGATCAAAGTTAATGGGGTTGGTCCAAAATTAGCTCTAGCAATTTTATCAGGGATGTCTGCTCAACAATTTGTTTCTGCGATTGAACAAGAAGCTATCGCATCACTGGTTAAATTACCTGGTATTGGTAAGAAAACGGCAGAACGTTTAGTGGTCGAAATGAAAGACCGCTTCAAAGGCCTAAATGGCGATTTATTTAATCAAAATAGTGACATTAACCTACCAAGTGTGAACAGCAAAGTACCAAGCATGGCTGATATTGAGGCAGAAGCAGCTGCTGCATTGATTGCTTTAGGGTACAAACCACAAGAAGCAAGCCGTATGGTGAGTAAAGTCGCAAAACCGGATAGCGACTCTGAAACATTGATCCGTGATGCCCTTCGTGCCGCACTTTGATTGAGAGACGTTGAATATGATTGAAGCTGATCGCCTAATAACGGCTGAAGTATTACAGTCAGATGAAGAAGCTATTGACCGTGCGATCAGGCCAAAGCTATTGAATGAATACATTGGTCAGCCCCAGGTTAAAGACCAAATGGAAATATTTATTCAGGCGGCAAAAATGCGGGGCGATGCGCTTGACCATTTGCTAATCTTTGGTCCTCCAGGGTTAGGTAAAACAACTCTGGCTGGGATTGTTGCAAATGAACTAGGCGTTAATCTGCGTACAACTTCAGGGCCCGTATTAGAAAAAGCAGGCGATTTAGCGGCCATGTTAACTAATTTAGAACCTCATGATGTCCTATTCATTGATGAAATCCATCGATTATCTCCAGTTGTTGAGGAAATACTTTATCCCGCAATGGAAGATTACCAGCTAGATATCATGATAGGTGAAGGGCCTGCTGCGCGTTCTATTAAAATTGATCTCCCTCCTTTCACATTAATTGGTGCGACGACTCGGGCTGGGTCACTCACATCACCATTACGTGATAGGTTCGGTATTGTGCAACGCCTAGAATTTTATCAAGTTAATGATCTACAACATATTGTCAAACGTAGCGCCCAATACATGGGGCTAGACATCACCGAAGAAGGGGCTCTACAAGTTGCTATGCGCTCAAGGGGAACTCCACGTATTACCAACCGTTTGTTGCGTCGCGTGCGGGACTTTGCTCAAGTAAAAGGCGATGGTTCAATTGATGGGCTAATAGCTAACCAAGCATTAGACATGTTAAATGTTGATGCTGCAGGCTTTGATTATTTAGATAGAAAGCTTCTGGTGGCTATTATTGATAAATTTATGGGCGGCCCAGTTGGTGTTGATAACCTTGCAGCAGCCATTGGGGAAGAGCGTGAAACCATAGAAGATGTTTTAGAACCTTATCTTATCCAGCAAGGCTTTATTCAGCGCACCCCTAGAGGCCGAATGGCGACGGTTCATGCATATAACCACTTTGGTTTAACCCCTAAAGAAATTTAATTATATTAAATAAATAAAAATGGCCCAACATTGAAAGCAATGTTGGGGCCATTTGCATCAAAAATTGTATGTAACAACTGAAATTATGTAGCTCATAGCTTAAATTAATTTTTCGCTTTTATTACTAAACTAAATACGAACAGAATAGCGGATACCAACACCACAGACGGCCCTGCAGGGGTATCGTAGAAAGCAGAAAGTGTTAGCCCACCAGTCACAGCAATCATACCAATTAAGACAGCGATAGAAGCCATTTGCTCAGGCGTTCGAGCAAAACGCCGAGCCGTTGCCGCGGGTATAATTAATAAAGACGTAATAATTAACGCCCCGACAAATTTCATTGCAATACCAATTGTTAGTGCGGTAACTAGCATTAGTAATAAACGCAGTCTTTGAATATTAATGCCATCAACAAAAGCAAGTTCAGGGCTAACCGTTATGGACAAAAGTGCCCGCCAACGATAAAAAAGCAACCCGCAAACGACAATAACGCCAATAAAAATCGTTATAATATCCTCATAGCTGACTGAGAGTAAGTCACCAAATAAATAAGCCATTAGGTCAACACGGACATTAGCCATTAAGCTAACAACAACTAGACCTAAAGAGAGTGAACTGTGCGCCATAATACCCAGTAGAGTATCAACAGCAAGTTGTGGCCGCTTTTCTAGCCAAACTAAAATTAAGGCCAATAACAAAGTGACAGCAATAACAGCATAGAATGGGTTGATGTTTAATAGAAGCCCAAATGCGACGCCTAGCAATGAAGCATGGGCTAGTGTATCGCCAAAATAGGACATACGGCGCCACACAACAAAAGAGCCTAGAGGACCTGCCGCAATGGCAAGTAGCATACCTGCTATCCAGCCGGGTAATAGTAACTCAATCATGTTTGCAGTCCTTGCTGTGTTGGTGGCCAACAATAATATTGCCTTCTAAATCATGTTGATGATTATGTTGATGGCGGTATACACCGAGTTGTTGAGCACCGCGATAACCAAACATTGCCACAAACTCAGGGTGGTTTGAAACAACGTCTGGCGCGCCAGAACAGCAAATATGGCCGTTAATGCAAAGTACTTTATCTGTTTTTGCCATTACGAGATGTAAGTCATGGGAGACCATTAATACGGCGCAGTTAAGCTCAGTTCTTAACTGATTAATTAAGTCATATAGAGCAACTTGACCTGTGATATCAACGCCTTGAGCGGGCTCGTCAAGCACTAGCAAGTCAGGTTTATTGAGTAGGGCGCGAGCCAGTAAAACACGCTGAGTCTCACCGCCTGATAACTTTTGCATTGGTTGTTCGAGTAAATGCGTTGCCTTGACCCTCTCGAGGGCGGGTAACAAATGCTCTTTACGAACACCAAGCTTTAATAACATAAACCGTTTAACCGTAAGAGGAAGCGTCGTATCTAAGTGAAGTTTTTGTGGAACATAACCAATAGCGAGAGAAGAAGGACGCGTAATGGTACCTGATGTAGGGGCAAGTAACCCGAGTACAACACGTACAATTGTTGATTTTCCAGCGCCATTCGGGCCTAAAAGGGTCACGATATCACCTTTATTCAGTTCAAAGGTAACATCGTTGAGAACCTGTTTTTCGCCAAATGAAACAGAAATCTTATTTAAAGTTAGTAGTGGTTGCATGTGAAAAACATCTTGCAGAATTCATGTTGTGTTATATTATAACATTTCAAAGTTAAAATCACGGAAAAAGACTGCTATGATACATAAATCGAAAAACATTGCCTGTAAATTTCTTTTTGGGGCAGTGGCAAGCTCGGTATTAAGTGCAACAATGGTATCAACCGCGAATGCTGATGTTGTGACTTCAATTCGTCCACTGGCCTTTATTGCAGCTGGTATTGCTGATGGTGTCACTGAGACACAAGTTTTATTACCAGATGGCGCTTCGCCTCATGATTATGCACTTAAACCTTCTGATTTGAAAAAAATTAAACAGGCTGATTTATTTGTATGGGTTGGGCCTGATATGGAAATGTTTTTACAGAAGCCAATCAATACATTACCACAGAATAAACGCCTAGCATTAGCTGAACAGAAAAATATTAAGCCGCTACTTATGGCTGAGTCCCATGAAGATGAACATGACCATGAACATGGAGATGAGGCTAATCATGACAAGGATCACGAACATCATCATCATGGTGAGTATAATATGCACATCTGGTTATCACCAGAGATCGCAAATTTTGCTGCGCAAGACATTTATGAACGTTTAGTAGAGCTTTATCCTGAACAAAAAGATAAGCTAGACGTAAACCTTCGTAAATTCAAAGAAAATATGACGCAAAATGATCAGAATATTGCTAATATTTTGCAGCCAGCTAGAAACAAGGGTTATTTCGTTTTTCACGACGCTTATGGCTACTTTGAAAAACACTATCAACTCGCTCCTTTAGGGCATTTTACGATAAACCCAGAAATACAGCCAGGCGCGCAAAAATTACATCAAATACGAACACAATTGGTTGAGCATAAAGCGCAATGTGTTTTTGCTGAGCCACAATTCAGGCCTGCTGTGATTGAAAGCGTAGCACGTAATACGGGGGTGAAAATGGGAACTCTCGACCCACTAGGAATTGGGCTGGCTATAGAGCCGGATAGCTACATGAAGTTTTTGACTCAACTATCAGAGCAATACGCCAGCTGCCTGGATTAAAAATAGAAGGAATTGTTTAAGTGCAGCAAATGGCCAAGAGTCTGGTTCAGGTATACGGTAGCCTGTCTAGAACACACAAAATTGTATTAAGTGCGCTCACTGTAGCGACTATGGCCGTCGCAATTTGGCGGCCAGTTCATATACCAACAACGACTGAAAATGACGGAACACCAGATACCATCATTCCGCTCTCATTATTACCTGCAAGTGATGCTACCGACGATATAATTCAAGATAGTAGTGAACAGCTACCTGATGAAGGCCTCGCTGATACTGACGCTGAAGCTGCAGAAACTGGTGGGGCAGCAGCACCTCTCGTTCATGAATATGTTGTTGCAAGTGGTGATAATTTAACGACTATTTTAACTCAATTCGGTATTGAAGCGGGTGATGTTGCAACACTATCCAATCAACATAAATCGCTGAGAAACCTGAAAATAGGCCAATCTTTAAATTGGTCGTTAACTGATCAAGGCGAATTAGAATCATTGACATGGGAAGTTTCTCGCCGTGAGACCCGTGTATTTACCCGCGTTGGAACGACAAACAAATTTGAAGAAGCCAAACAAATTCGTGAAGGTGAGTGGACTAACAGTGTATTAAAAGGCACGGTTGACGGTTCATTTGCACAAAGTACAAATAAAGCTGGCTTAACACGCAATGAAGGTCGTGAGGTGATCAAAGCCTTGCAATGGCAAGTTGACTTCAAAAAATTGAAGAAAGGCGATAAATTCAGTGTGTTAATGAGTAGAGAAATGCTGAATGGCCGTAGTGAACAGAGCCAACTCATTGGTGTTCGTCTACAAACAAATGGAAAAAGCTATTACGCTTTTCGTGCTGAAGATGGGCGATATTATGATAGCGAAGGGAATGGCTTAGAACGCGGTTTCTTACGTTTTCCAACTGCTAAACAATTTAGAGTTTCTTCACAATTCAACCCTCGACGAGTTAACCCAGTTACTGGGCGTGTAGCACCTCATAAAGGTGTGGACTTCGCAATGCCAGTTGGCACACCAGTGCTTGCTGTTGGTGATGGTGAAGTCATTGTTTCAAAATACAGCGGTGCTGCAGGTAACTTTATTGCGATCCGTCATGGGCGTCAATATACCACGCGTTACATGCACTTACGCCAGCTATTAGTTAAGCCAGGTCAAAAAGTTAAGCGCGGTGATCGAATTGCGCTATCGGGCAATACTGGGCGTTCGACTGGGCCTCATCTACATTTTGAAATGTGGGTTAATCAACAAGCGGTAAACCCACTCACTGCGAAATTACCTAGTTCTGGTGGCTTGACAGGGAAAGAGCGTAAGGAATACTTAGCGCTAGTTAAAGAAACTAAACCACAACTTAAACTACAATAACTTAAGTTTCTATTTTTATCGCTGGCAGGTACTTGTATCTGCCAGTTTTCTTTGTAATGCTCCCGTAAACTATTATTATAAGCTATAGAAAGATAGCTATTATTCACTTGAGTACAGCATGAATAAAGATCAAGACACTGATAGTAAAAAAGGCTATGTGCCAACGTTTCACCGCTCTTACCTTTTACCTAAATATTGGGGAGTGTGGCTAGGGGCCGGTGTTTTAGCCGGATTGGCTTTCATTCCGGTTAAAATACGTGATCCTTTACTGGCTAAAATAGGAAAATGGGTTGGACGACTAGCAAAGAGTGGTCGCCGTCGCGCTAAAATTAACTTACTTTACTGTTTTCCTGAATTGACAGAACATCAACGAGAAGAGTTAGTTGATCGCATGTTTGAAACCGCACCACAATCTTTTGTCATGCTGGCTGAGCTATGTCTGCGTGGTGCGAGTAAAACGCTAGCTAGAACGCATTGGCATAATCAAGAAATTATAGAGCGTTTAAAGCAGCAGCAAAGTAATGTTATTTTTATGGTACCTCATGGGTGGGGCGTTGATGTCCCTGCGATGTTATTAGCAGCCAAAGGCCAGCAAATGGCTGCCATGTTTCATCACCAAAAGAACCCCGTTGCAGATTATTTATGGAATAAAGCAAGATACCATTTTGGGGGGCGCTTACACTCAAGAGAGGCGGGTATTAAGCCTTTTATTGCTTCTGTTAGGCAAGGTTATTGGGGCTTTTATTTACCTGACCAAGATCATGGTGAAGAGCATAGTGAATTTGTCGATTTTTTTGGCACATATAAGGCAACATTACCTGCAATCGGTCGGCTAATGAAGGTATGTAAAGCGAAAGTTGTGCCACTGTTTCCTGTTTATGACCATAAAACGCATCAATTGCATATTTATATTCGTGAACCGATGGATGATATTGATGGAAAGGATGATAAGTATATAGCACGAAGAATGAATGAGGAGCTGGAGTACCTGGTTGCTCCGAATTTAGAACAGTACACATGGATATTAAAGCTATTGAAAACGCGAAAAGAGGGTGAAATAGAACCTTATCAGCGAAAAGACCTCTATCGTTAGTGTACAGATATACAGAATAAATTTTAAGCCATTACTTTTTAGTAATGGTTTTTTTTATTTAAAAGTGAGTATTTATAGAAATATACGCTTGATGATTGGTAATTTTAAAAAACTGTACACGATTATTAATAACGAAAATTTAGGATAGTACATTAATGATTTATGGATGTTTCATTCATTTTTTGAGCTGTATCTAATTTTTGTAAAGTCTTGATAAAAAGAAGAAGAACAAGGTTCAAGTTAACTTATTGATTTATATATCGATTGTAAATATTGCATTGTATATTTATAACTTACATGACAGATAGTTAAGTGCAATATAAGGAAGATATGCTTAATGAACACGATAAAAGAGCAAAAAAGCTTATGTATTCGTTCGATTGACAAGAGTTAATCTAAGGTATGCTAAAAAGTTTTGGACGGTAACATTTAATCCTAAGCTCAGAAGTCAATTTTATACATGGGTAAGGAAATGAGAACAATTAGATATTTTTTTTAGAAAAAATGGTAGTAGCCATTCAAAGCATTAATTGTAGAATGAACGAGGGTTAAGATTATTACTTGCCGAAGATCAGATAAACTAGAACTGATAAATATCATACCGTATCGTTTTAAGTAATTATTATTCTAATCATATTATTATTAGCTGTAATTAGCCTGTGTTGCATCAATCATAAAATTAAATCTTAGTATAAATACGAGGTGACTTTATTTCAATGTTTGTATTGTGATATTCCTCTTTATTTATCTAATGCAAAGCCAACTATCCAGTAGATAATATTATAAAACCATCATTAAATGACTAACCAATTATGGTTATTATTTGTGTACTTCACCATGATTATAATTGAGTACTGTTTTTTTATTCTAAAATTATTTTTTGTTTAATCTTTATAAGATTATTAATTTTTTATTTAATAAAATAATTTATTTTTATTTGGTATTAAAAATGCTATGGGTGTTTTTTTTGTTTACATTATTACTTTGTTATTTTTTCAATTTAAAATTGAAATTATTTATAGGTTATTTCTATTCATGATGTAGTCAGTGTGAAAATTATATTTTACATATAAAACGGATCTTCATATTAAAAATTATTCCTTACATACAAAAAAAAGAACTTAAATAATTTTAAACATATGAGTAAATACTAATCGTTATGTATAATCACTTATTAACGACTATAAAATATATTGCTATATTTTAATTATATAATAAAAATAACTCCCAGATTAATACTTGGAGACTCTATGGAAAAAACTCGAACAACGTTAGATCAATGGATAACTCTACAGGCAGTGGTTGACTGCGGTGGTTTTGCTCAAGCAGCTGAAATTTTGCATAGGACACAATCATCAATTAGTTACACCATTAGTAAATTAGAGCAAACATTGGAAATTGAAATATTTTCTTTAGAAAAACGTCGTGCAGTATTAACTAGACAAGGAGAGCAGCTATTAGCGCTATCGAGAGAGGTAACAAATAAAGCAATTTCATTAGAAAAGGTTGCTAAATCATTAAATTATGAAGGAAACAATAAAATTAATATTGTTATTGATTCACTATATCAAAGTGATGAAATACTGAAAAAAATTGGGGATTTAAGTCGGTCTAGAAAGGATTATGATATTGATTTAAAACGTTTATTATTAAAAAAAACAGATATTTTTGGGGTTAAAAATTATGATTTATTAATTACTCACCATTACGTTGAGTCGTTAAACCCTATATTCCTTGAGCAAGTTGAGGCGGTGTTTGTAACCAATCCAAATCATAAACTTCAACATTGCCAGGCTGATAATATATTGAAATCAATGGAAAAAACAACATTGATTGCTTTGGAGTCTACAGAGATAGATGGTATGAAAAGTATCCAAACTATTCATGTTCCTAATGTGGATTTAGCAATTCAATTAACAGAGAATTCGATTGGGTATTTATGGTTACCAAAGAATTTAGTCCAGAAGGAATTGAATAATAATTCATTAAAAGAGCTGAAAACAGCAAATAAAAAATCATTCTATAATTTCTACATGTATATGAATAAAAATTCAATGGATAATGAAATTTTAAGATACTACCTTATTGATAATGAAAAAATTAAATGAATGAGTCAATTAATGAATAATTAAAATAAAACATAAATATTTTAGATGTCATTTTAAAAAATTCAATGTATCCATTAGTTAACTTAACTAAAGGTAAATGGTATATTTCTTTCGCACACCCAATATGAGTAATTTATTTATTCATATAGTAGCAATTAATAATTAAAGATTTTTATTATAGGAACTATTATGAGTATTCTAAAAAAATCCCTAGCAGTAATAGGGGTTGCTTTAGCTGTAACATCTGCACCAACTGTTTTTGCTTCAGGTACAATTAATTTTACCGGGGAAATAACTGACATTGCTTGTACAGTTGATAGTAACTCAAAAAATTTAAATGTTGACCTTGGAAAGGTATCAGCTAAAAGTTTAGCTGCACAGGGTGAAGTTGCAGGGTTGAAAGACTTCACGATTAAGCTTGTTGATTGTCCAGCAAACTCGAAAGTAACCGTACGCTTTGGTGGTACACGTGATACTGCAGACCGCGATATTCTTGCAATTAACCAAGGTGCAGGTGTTGCAAATAATGTCGGTATTGCTTTATTTGAAAAAGACGCAACAACACAAATCAAATTATTTGATGATTCAAAACAAATTGAATTCGATGGTGCAACAGTAGACTTAGATTACGTAGCTCGTTATAAAGCAACAGGCGTAGCAACTGCTGGTCCTGCTAATAGTAGTGCAGTATATAGCATTCAATATCATTAATTAGTTGGAGGGTGACAATGGTTGCCCTCTTTCTCACATCAATATCATGGCTGTTTTATGAAAAAAATATTTTTTTCAATCTGTATATGTTTATTTTCTATTTCTAACATCTCTCAAGCGTCAGGTATTAGTGTAGGTGGAACGCGTTTTGTCTATGAAGAAAACAAACGTGAAATTGATATCCCGATTTTTAATAGTGATAAAGAAAAACCATTTTTAATCCAAAGTTGGGTTTCTCCATTTAATGGTGAGGGTAAAGCACCATTTATTGCGACGCCACCATTATTCCGAATTGAACCAGATACAAATGGTTCAGCGAGGATCTCATACATAGGTGAACCTATAAATTCAAATGAAGAAAAAATCTATTTGCTTAATATTAAATCAATACCACCTAAAGATAATAGTATTGAAAATGAGCTACAGATAATTATAAACTCACAATTTAAACTGTTTTTAAGGTCGAAAGATATTGAACCTTTTGATTTTGAAAAGGTTAATTTAATTGAGAAATCAGATGGAGTTATGATTGATAACCAAACACCATATCATTTATCAATCAAAAATATCCTTATCAATGGCAAGGTCATTGATGGTGCTAGCTTAATATACCCATTTAAAAATGATTATATTCTTAAGAAAAAAACAAATAATAGTGATTCAATAGTTGTTCAGTTTATTAATGACTATGGCGCTATCATAGAGAAAAAAACCAAGTAAGAGTATCTAAGATGTCAGTTCTCTATACCAAAAATAGACTTATGTATTCTAAAGTTTTTACTACGATCAGCTTAATATTGTATGCCAATAATACAATTGCTGAAGATATATTTGATATCAATGCTATTAATACTGGAATTGAAAGTCAAGTTGCTGATGTGAATAGCTTGGGCTACTTATCATCCGCAGGTGGGCAATTACCAGGTGATTATTTTGTCGATATTTATATTAATGATCAACTTGTGGATAATAAGAATATTACATTTTTATTTGATGATAAAACTAAAAAACTACTCCCTAAAATAACAAAAAATATGCTACTAGAGTGGGGGGTAAAAAACTCAGCAAGTGAAAAATTCTCATCAATTGACGGTGATGAATATTTGAACGATATTGCTCAAGTTATTCCTAGTGCTAATTATCAATACAAATTCGAAATCCAACAACTACAAGTAAGCATTCCTCAAATTGGATTAGAAAATACTAGCCGAGGCTACGTTGAGCCAAAAGAATGGGACGATGGAATTAATGCAGCATTTGTTAATTATACTGCAAGATTTAATAAACATTGGTACCAAAATAGAGACAACAGAGATAATACATTCATAGGTTTAAGAAGTGGCATTAATATAAATGCTTGGCGTTTACGTAGCTATAACACATATAGTAATACAACAAATGAAACAAACTGGAATAATTTACAAACCTATATAGAACGAGATATTAGAAGCTTAAAAAGCCGATTAACGATTGGTGAAACATCCTCTGATAATGGTGTGATGGAAAGCAACCCTTATCGTGGGATAAGGTTAGCCTCCGATGAAAGTATGTTACCTCAAAGTGAAAGAGGTTTTGCACCGACAGTCACAGGAATTGCGCAATCAAATGCGATTGTTACTATCAGGCAAAATGGTAATGTGATTTATCAAACAACTGTACCACCTGGTGAGTTTTCAATTAATGATTTATATCCAACTTCATACAGTGGTGATCTTGAGGTCTCCATTGAAGAAGCTAATGGAACAATCAGATCTTTTATTCAGCCGTTTTCAGCGGTACCAATGATGCAAAGAGCTGGTGCATTAAAATATAGCGTGGATATTGGTAAATATAATGTTGATAGTGCACGGCGTAAACCAAATTTTGCGCAAGCATCAGCAATTTATGGGTTACCATATAACTTATCCGCTTATGGAGGTTTTTTAGTTTCCCAAGACTATCAAGCTTACACAATAGGTACTGGAGTAAATTTAGGTAATATTGGTGCGATATCGACAGATATTACGCAAGCATCAACACAATTGATTGATAAAAAGAAGGCAGAAGGGCAATCGTACCGAATTCAGTATTCAAAATATATTCCAGACACAGGCACTTCTTTTTCTTTGGCATCATATCGCTATTCAACAAAGAATTACTATGATTTCTCTGATTCGAATAATTATTTCTATAATATCGGTCGGAAAAAACAACAGTTTCAAGCATCAGTATCTCAATCGCTTAACGGAATAGGTTATTTATCAGTGAATGGTTACCAGCAATATTACTGGGATAAAAGTGGTTCTGATAAAAATTTAACGATGAGTTTTAGTTCTAATTATAATTCGATGAATTACAGTGTTGCTTATTCTTATACAAAGCAAGATTATTCGAATACCAATGACCAAATGCTGTCATTAAATTTAAGTATTCCTTTTGATTTAGGACGGAAAAATAATTGGATCAATTATAGCTATAATACCAGTAAAAATGGCGATTCTATTAGCTCATTGAGTTTTAATGGCACGCAATTAGAAGATAATAATTTGCAGTATGACCTTACGCAAAGATATAACCATAGCCATGACGAATATAGTAGTTCCGTTAGTGCAAACTATATAGTTTCATCAGGGGAATACAGTGCAGGCTATAATTATGACCCTAAATATCATTCTGTCGATCTCGGTGCAACAGGAGCATTATTACTGCATTCTGGAGGGCTAACGACATCACGTACTATTTATGATTCTGCAGTACTCGTAAAAGCTGAAGATATTGATAATTTAAAAGTGAATAATGCGCAGTCGCTCTATACTAACTCTTCAGGCTTTGCCGTAATTCCTACGGTCACACGTTACGAACGAAATAAAATTAGTGTCGATACTGCAACATTAAGTGGTAACAATGATGTTGCTATTAATACAACAACCGTTGTTCCTACTCAAGGTGCTATTGTATTAGCTAATTTTCAAGCAAAACGCGGTGCTAGAGTATTACTAAAACTGCAGCATGCAGGCAAACCCATTGCATTTGGCACTCAAGTTTCTGTGATAGAAAATGAAGAGCAAGTGACTGGAGGTATTGTTGCAAATGATGGGGAAGTTTATTTAAGCGGTGTTCCAGAGCAAAGTACCATCATTGTAAAATGGGGTAATAGTCATAATCAACAATGTACAGTTCCACTTTCATTATCGTTAGAAAATGAAAAAATTCAGTTTATAGAACGAACTTGTGAATAGGGGTCGTCATGAATAATTTAGGATTAAAAATCGGCATTCCGTTACTTTTATATTCACAATTTGGTGTTGCAGAATTTAGGGCTGAATTTACTAACCAACTTGTTAATTCGAATAAAACACTTTATGTCTCACGCACATTACCGGTAGGTAGTTTTATTGGTTCAGTTGATTTAGGTACTCATTCACCTTGGGTGTGGTGGAATGTAACTGGTAATACAGAAGTTGGCATCTATTTACCAAGCGGATATGGGAATTCAAGGTATATTTCTGGTGTAGGTTATGTGAGAGAAGTTAATAGCTCAGGTGTGGGTTATGCTTTACATGGTACAGTATTGAGTCCTTGCTCTGGTTCTGCGTATGTTGATGGAGTAAATACGAAAGATGGAAATATTAGTAATAGGTTAATTTGTGGTTCTAGTGCATCATCAGCAACATATACTGTAAAGTTAAGAGCAGATTTTTATAAAGTTGGTAACAATGTTAAAAGCCA
The DNA here is from genome assembly GCF_028483405.1 of Providencia sp. PROV076. Lineage (NCBI taxonomy): Bacteria > Pseudomonadati > Pseudomonadota > Gammaproteobacteria > Enterobacterales > Morganellaceae > Providencia > Providencia sp. PROV076. The sequence goes on from NZ_JAMPRR010000005.1 coordinate 242,376, forward strand.
AACTTTACCAACAACTAATGCTGCAATGTTAATTTTATTCCATAATGGTTTTATTACGTCAGATTTATATGGAAGAGTCGAACCCAAAGTAAATATGGGGCCAATTAATGTTATTTCGAGTGGTTGTGAAGTTAAAAATAAGTCAATAGATGTGCCGTTCGGTAAAGTCAGCAAATCATCGTTTACAGGTGTTGGTTCAACGAGCTCCGAGAGTAAGAAAAACTTTCAAATTCAATTAGATTGTGACCCTATATCGCCTATAAAAATTACATTTATTGGAACTCAAGATGCAAGCCAAACACCAGGGGCAATTGCACTCAATAATTTAGCCGATGAAAATACAGCGAAGGGCTATGCAATCCAAGTGAAATATAAAGGAGCACCAATTAAGCTTAATCAGTTAATGCCTATCGTTGAACAAAATAACGTAGGGCAATATAACATTCCATTGGAAGCTGCTTATATCCAAACTCAATCTACAACAACAGCAGGGAAAGCAAACGGTACGCTACAATTTAATTTGCAATATCACTAAGTTCTATTTGCTCTGCACGTAACAAGAAGTGAACTGCAGAGCTTTACTGTCTTGCATTACTTCTTATTTAGCCATCATTTTGTACTTTATCTTAATTCATCACTAACCTGAAGTAAGTTATAGTTAGTTTTTATTGATGCATAAATTGAGGAAGACTATGGCATTTGATCGTATGGATTGGCACTACGGTGGTGATTATCCTTCAGAGTTACCTACTGAGAATGGAGGCACCCATATTGGCTTTTATTTGACATGGATTATTCATAATAATTTAGTCGGAGAATTTCATGTTGAAGAATCAGAGGAAGAGCTCGCATTAGTCAAAGCTCGAAAGCTTGATGGCCGTGAATTTTTGATGACAATGTGTGATGAAAAATTTATAGATGAAGACTTAAGTGATGAAGGTAACGCTTTTACTCAGTTCTATTATGCAGCAGAAGAAAAAGGCTACTTTGAAGATTATGAACGTGTTCTTAAAGGTAATTTACCGACAACTTACCATATAGAAAACTCATGGGAAAATTACGATAAAATTGCACCTGTAATTAGCGAAGCATATATCAAATGGAAACAGGCTCAAGATTAGATAGAGCATCAATATAAAAGAAAGCCCCCACCCATTAGGTGAGGGCTAAAAGATTATTCGACTTCTAGAATACGACAAGTGTTCGTACTACCGACAGTACCCATTAAGTCACCTTGGGTGACAAGAACCACGTCGCCACTCATTAAATAGCCGTTATCACGCAAACGCGTCACTGCCTCGTTCGCAGCCGCAATGCCATCTGTGTGGGTGCTACAGAAAACGGGAGTAACACCACGATAGAGAGAACACTGATTAAGCGTTTTTTCATGGCGAGACATTGCAAAAATCGGTAAGCCAGAGCTGATCCGAGACATCATACGAGCAGTACGACCAGACTCAGTCATTGCAATGATAGCTTTAACCCCTTTAAGGTGGTTAGCTGCATACATTGTTGACATGGCAATCGCTTCTTCTGGGCTACTAAACTCTGCCTCTAAACGGTGTTTAGATACATTCAGGCCAGGCATTTTTTCTGCACCAAAACAAACTTGTGCCATTGCAGCGACAGTTTCTGCTGGGTACTGGCCTGCAGCTGTTTCAGCAGAAAGCATAACGGCATCAGTACCATCCAACACCGCATTCGCAACGTCCATAACTTCAGCTCGCGTTGGCATTGGGTTAGTGATCATGGATTCCATCATTTGTGTTGCAGTTATAACAACACGATTTAATTGGCGAGAACGGCGGATCAATTTTTTCTGGACAGCGACTAATTCTGGGTCGCCAATTTCCACACCGAGGTCACCACGAGCAACCATAACGACATCAGAAGCGAGGATAACTTCGTCCATGACTTCATCATTGGCTACGGCTTCTGCTCGTTCTACTTTAGCAACAATTTGGCATTCACAGCCTGCATCGCGAGCCAAGCGGCGTGCATAATCTAAATCTTCACCTGAACGAGGGAATGAAACGGCTAAATAATCAACATTAATTTTTGCTGCGGTTTTTATATCTTCTTTGTCTTTATCTGTTAATGCCTCAGCAGAAAGGCCGCCACCGAGTTTATTAATACCTTTATTGTTAGATAATTGGCCACCAACAGTAACTTCTGTAAATACTTGTAACCCTTTGACTTCGATGACTTTTAATTGAACTCGCCCATCATCAAGAAGTAAAATATCGCCTGGAACCACATCAGCAGGTAAACCTTTATAGTCGATGCCCACTTTATCTTGGCAGCCTTCACCTTTGCCTAAGTTGGCATCAAGAATGAATTTATCACCAATATTTAGGAAAACTTTACCATCTTTAAACGTGGAAACACGAATTTTAGGACCTTGTAAATCGCCGAGGATCGCAACATGACGACCTAAACGAGCGGCAATTTCACGTACCTTATTAGCACGTAATTGATGGTCTTCTGGAGTTCCGTGGGAGAAGTTAAGGCGAACAACGTTGGCACCAGCATTGATAATTTTTTCAAGATTATTATCGCGATCGGTTGCTGGACCAAGAGTTGTAACAATTTTAGTTCTTCTAAGCCGTCTAGACATGTATTACTCCGTTGACCTGTAATGGTGTTGATAAAAGAGTGAAACCATTTCACTCCATTTCGAAACCTGTTTACTGCAAATAGGGATGCTGACACGAGCACAGCTATTATATACAGCCAATTTCTTAATGCTATCAGGTCTGTAAAACTATTAAAGCCCGAAAGCAAAGAAAAGCATTTATACTGTCAATTTATTGCCTTTAGATGCTATCAAACCGCGAATCACGTAATGCTTCTTTGACGCGCTTCAAGTTATCTCTAAATTTTTCACCTCTTCTTAACGTAAAGCCCGTAGTTAATACATCAATTACAGCGAGCTGAGCCATTCTTGATACCATTGGCATATAGATATCCGTATCTTCAGGAACATCAATAATAATAGATAAGGAAGCGGCTAGAGAGAGTGGTGAGCTTTCTGAGGTAATTGCGATGACTGTAGCGTCGTTTTCTCGAGCTAAACGTGCCATGTCAACTAATGCTTTGGTTCTTCCCGTATGGGAAATGAGCACAATAACGTCTCCTTCAGTACTATTGATACAGCTCATACGTTGCATGACAATATCATCGAAGTATATGACAGGAATATTAAAGCGAAAAAATTTATTCATTGCGTCATGAGCCACAGCGGCTGAAGCACCAAAGCCAAAAAAACTGATTTTTCGAGCTTGAGTTAATAAATCGACAGCACGGTTAATTACCCCGATGTCTAGTGTGTGTTTTACATTATCTAACCCAGCCATAGCAGATTCAAAAATCTTGTAGGTATAGGTATTTACTGTATCCGTTTCTTCTATATGGCGGTTTATGTAAGGAGTACCATTGGCTAAATTTTGTGCTAATCGTAATTTGAAATCAGGGAATCCTTTCGTGTCCATTTTTCGACAAAATCGGTTTACTGTTGGTTCACTAACATCGGCCAATTGCGCTAGTGTGGCGATGCTAAGATGAATGGCATTTTGTGGCATACTTAGAATTACTTCAGCCACCTTTTTTTCTGATTTACTTAAAAAATCGAGACTAGTCTTCATTTGTTCTAAAATATTCATATAGCAAAAGCGCCTATTTCATCGAAAGGAGAAATTTTTGAGTCATCACGTTATCCTATTGTTGATTTTAAATTTCTTACTGTGATGCTGTAATAAAGAGTGAAAATATACTATGTATGATAGGTAAGCTATCTGAATACAGGTGATAAATAGCAGCTTTTTGTGAAACTTTGACCCGTATCTAATTTTCAGATTAGTAAACAACCTACTTATTTTGTTATTTTTTTACGAAAGCTGTCTCCATTCAGTTAAATCGCATCTTTTTAATACACTAAAAATTATTCAGTGTGTAACATAAGATTGAACAGGCAATATGTTGTTTTTTTCATCATAAAAACTGTGATCGGTATCATGAACATTTACTGGGCACTAGCAACAGGGTACATTAGCGGAATTAGGGCTAATTTTAACAAAATTACAATAAGGCCTATCCTAGTTAGGTCTTACATTCCGCAAATTGAGGAGAACCAATATGGCGGTACATAATGCTGCTCAAGCTTGTGACTTAATTATTTTTGGCACCAAGGGAGACCTCGCTCGTCGTAAGCTGCTGCCATCGCTTTATCAATTAGAGAAAGCAGGTTACATTCATCCTGATACGCGCATTATTGGCGTCGGCCGTGCTGAATGGAGTCAAGATGATTATGTTCACTTTGTCAAAGAAGCGTTAGAGAAGTTCTTAAAAGAAGATCTCGATTCAGCCTTATGGGAAAAACTGAGCGCGCGCTTGGATTTTTGTAACTTAGACGTTAATCAGACTGAAAGTTTTGTGCGCTTAGCTGAAATGTTAAAACAAGATGCACAACCTGCCATCCATTACTTTGCAATGCCACCGAGTACTTTTGGTGCAATGTGTCAGGGCTTGGGCCATGCTAAATTAAATAAAAAGCCAAATCGTGTTGTCATGGAAAAACCACTGGGAACGGATTTAGCATCGTCACAAGAAATAAATAATGAAGTGGCTAAGTATTTTGATGAAAGCCAAGTCTATCGCATTGACCACTATCTTGGTAAAGAAACCGTTTTAAACTTACTCGCATTGCGTTTTGCAAACTCGTTATTTATCAATAACTGGGATAACCGCACTATCGATCATGTCCAAATCACGGTTGCAGAAGAAGTGGGAATCGAAGGTCGCTGGGGGTATTTCGACCAAGCTGGCCAAATGCGTGATATGGTACAAAACCACTTATTGCAAATCTTAACGATGATTGCCATGTCGCCACCGGCAGACTTAACCACTGACCGTATTCGTGATGAAAAAGTGAAAGTCTTGCGTTCTTTACGTCGTATTGATCATACCAATGTGCGTGAAAAGGCTGTACGTGGGCAATATACCTCTGGTTTTGTTCAAGGCAAAAAAGTTCCTGGATATTTAGAAGAAGAGGGTGCGAATAAGCAAAGTATGACTGAGTCATTCGTTGCTTTGCGTGTTGATATTGATGATTGGCGTTGGGCAGGTGTACCTTTCTATTTGCGTACGGGGAAACGCCTACCTGCTAAATGTTCAGAAGTTGTGGTTTATTTTAAAAAACCTGCACTGAATATTTTTTCTGAAAGTTATCAAGACCTGCCTCAGAATAAATTAACTATTCGTTTGCAGCCTGATGAAGGGATTGATATTGAAATTATGAATAAGGCACCAGGCCTTGATCATAAACACCGTTTACAAACCACTAAACTGGATTTAAGTTTCTCTGAAACTTTCAACCAGACTCATCTTGCAGATGCTTATGAGCGTTTATTACTTGAAGCCATGCGTGGCATTCAAGCATTGTTTGTTCGCCGTGATGAAGTAGAAGAAGCATGGAAATTTGTTGATTCTATTATCGATGCATGGGCAATGGACAATGAAGCGCCTAAGCCATATCAAGCAGGGACCTGGGGGCCGATTGCATCTGTAGCAATGATCGCACGTGATGGCCGTTCATGGAATGAGTTTGAATAATATTATCAACACATGAAATATTAGTTAGCGTATTGATTTAAATGGCGGGATGACCCGCCATTTTTCTATGTTTACGATATTTTTATCTTTATTACATAGGGAACTAAAGGATTAGTTCACTACGTCCTGTCGCTGCCATATGAATAATCGCTTGTTCGATGCGTAAACATGCCATTTTAGCGGCATCAGGAACGGATAGCCCTGCTAATAACTGGGCGGTGAGTTCTGCACCAAATAAATCCCCCGTTCCTTTTGGTGTGACAGGGTAACGTTTATGACGGATCACGGCTACGTTATCTTTGGTAACACAAACCACTTCAATATTATCGTCATCAGGCTGGAAAGCACTTGTGATGATTACCCACTGTGTATTTCCCTTTAATAAGCTACGGGCTGCGGCTGTCGCATCATCCAAGTTATTGACTTGTTTACCACTTAAGGTCATGAGTTCGAATTTGTTTGGAATAATTCCTGTAGCTAAAGGTATGACTTTATCGCGGTATACCTCGGCAATTTCGGGTGGAATATAAAAACCACTATCTTCATCACCCATGACTGGGTCGACAATAACCGGTAGCGCTGTTCGTTCTTTACGGACTAAGGTTAACCAGTTAGCTAAGTCTTGGGCTTTTTCTGGGGAGCCTAGATAGCCTGTCAAAATAGCTCTCACTGAATTTAAGCTACCACGCTCAACAAAACCGTTTAAATAACCACGAAACCACTCACCAGGTAACTCACCACCATAGCAAGTTGTATAATGAGGCGTATTACTGAGTACTACAGTCGGTACTGCCGCAACACGTAAACCTTGTTTTGTCAGGGCTGGAACGGCAATGCTATTTCCAACACTGCCATAAATAACTTGTGACTGAATTGAAACAACATCATAAGGTAATGGTGTTGCATCAGCAGAATTTTGGAAACTATTAGAGGTAAGGCTAAAGGCGTTCATGGCTCTCTCTTCGGCATATTACAATCATATAGCTACTATAAGAAGCTTGTTCAATCAGGTTGTCAATGCTAAAAATCGAATAGATTATTTAAGGCGTGATGAGAGTATAAAAAGTGGGAAAAAGCATTTTTTTTAAAAAGTAATTCCACTGGAAAATTTATCATTGTCGCTTGTTTATTCGTGTAACATCCGACATATCAAGGGTTAATTAGCATATTAATGAATAGTTATGCATATTTCTATTCAATATAAAAAATGTTTATATTCATTGACTTAATAAAATTGGCATGCTAAAAATAAGCTGAAATTAACTATCAACATGAGGGTTCGGAGTAAATTGGGTAGATGTCTACCTGATGAAAAGAATAAGATATCATGCTTAGCTCAACTAGCGGCAAGATCAGCAAGTCCCAAAAAAGAACGACACACAGGCTTTTCCTTTCAGCTATCCTTTCCAGTGAACACTACTGGTGTGGTGCATTATAGCGTCTCTCTCGATTATTCATTTCGCTGAATAAACTCAGCAACACGTTGTTATTTATTTGAATTTTCAACAACCGCGCAATAGTTATTTGTATTATTAACTTGTACAAAAAATAGTCTATTACGTGGCTGTATATAGAGAGATATTATAATGATTTACTGGATATTTTTAGTATTAGCTATCATAACCGAAGTTATCGGTACCCTATCAATGAAACATGCGAGTGTAAGTGGTGATTTCACCGGTATGGTGGTGATGTATGTCATGATAGCAACATCGTACATTTTACTTGCTGTCGCAGTTAAAAAAGTGGCATTAGGTGTCGCCTATGCACTATGGGAAGGTATCGGTATCCTTTTTATCACAACATTTAGTGTCATGTGGTTTGGAGAAACGCTATCGCCAATGAAAATCGGTGGGTTAGTATTACTGATCACCGGTATTGGGCTGATTAAATCAGGCACCAAAAAAGCCACTGTTCGCCAATCTGCACAGAAAGTAAAACAAGTTACACAAAACGCGGTCAATGCAGCCAAAACAAATGCTTTAGTTGGGCGCGAAGCTAAGTCGGAGGCGTAATATGGCCAGTCATTTTGAATGGTGGCATGCTGCGTTTTTGATCCTAGCAGTTATATTAGAAATCGCAGCCAACATTTTGTTAAAAATGTCGAATGGATTTAAACGGTACTGGATAGGCATTCTTTCTCTCATTGCGGTACTCGGAGCCTTCAGTGCATTAGCGCAAGCAGTAAAAGGCATCGAGCTTTCAATTGCCTATGCATTATGGGGGGCATTCGGGATTATCGCGACAGTAGCAGCAGGTTGGATACTTTTCAATCAACGGCTAAATTATAAAGGCTGGGGGGGGATTGTGTTATTGCTACTAGGTATGGTTCTCATCAAGATGTCGTAATGCTCGTCATA